>NZ_JAGTWO010000002.1 GCF_018842675.1 Candidatus Pantoea bituminis | reverse complement strand
ACCAAAAGCAGAAATCATCGATGTCTAAATAACAGGGATGACCTGACAAACCTTGTGGAATGCGTGCAGCAATGGCATTTTTGCCAGGAACGCCAGGCGGTATGTGACCTCAAAGCACAGAAGTGGGCTCAAAAACCAGACGGCCTTTCAGCCCACGTTTGCATCATAGCCAGCGAGCACGCCTGAATCGCTGCCACAATAATGCGCAGGCTATCAGTGTGACAGTGACTGTCGCCGGATAGCCATAGAGTGTCTTAAGTTCAGGCATGTTGTCGAAGTTCATGCCATACATACTGAATATTACCGTCGGGATCACCAGTATTGCACCCCAGCCGGCAAGTTTCTTGACGACTTCGTTCTGCTGCACTGAAACCAGCGCAAGGTTGACGTGCATCGCACTGCCAAGCAGTTCGCGCATGTCGTTGACATCCGTTACAACATGGCGGGCGTGATCCTGAATATCTCTGAAATACGCCCTGAGGGGTTTCGGGATTAACTCTTCATGAATACGGATAAGCTCCGTACAGATTTCTTCAACTGGCTGGGCTGCATTGCGGAGCGCGAGAAGATTACGGCGAAGAGAATACACGTTCTGGATGGCTTCACGGTCAAATTCATTGTGAAAGAGTATGGCTTCCATCTCACCGATTTTTGTACTGAGTCGTGCGGTCAGCTCTGCATAGCCGTCCACAATGAAATCCAGAATACAGTAAAGTGGATAGGCCGGACCGAATGACAGCATGCCTGCATTCTCTCCAGCACGGGCACGTACGGGGGCATAGCTTTCTGAAGCACCGTGGCGAACCGTGATAAGATAGTTCCGTCCTACAAACAAATGCGTTTCGCCAAATTCAATATTATCACCCCGGCCGCTGGCAGTCTTCGCCACAATAAATACCGAGTTGCCGTAACGCTCTATTTTAGGCCGCTGATGTGCGTTAAGTGCATCCTCTACAGCCAGGTCGTGCAGGCCGAATTCTTCCTGTACTTTGTACATAAAGGCAGGCTCAGGCTGCCAGAGTCCCAGCCATATAAACGCATCAGTTTCCTGAATGACTTCGCTAATATCCTCAATATCGACGGCCTCGGCGGCGCGGCCTGAGCGGTAGACCATACTGTTTACAATCATTTATGATTATCCCTTAAGCGAGTGTATAAACAGCTTAACCATTTCCGTTAAATTACCAAATTATCCCTCAGCAGGGTGTTAACGTCCCGACCGGAGTTGTCCGCTAGTTGATCAGGGCAGAAATCATGTCTTTCTGGCACGTCCGTTATGTGCCGCGAGCGGGCGTTGCCTGCCCTGTGCTGTGCTATTTTCTGGCAATTTAAGGTTGTGACCGATTAACACACCGCAATGTTAGTAATGCGACCGTTGATTTGCGACCTTAACTGCGAGCTTCCGCTTTTCGCTCATAGCGGACATGGGGGCCACGGCAGTTGGCTCTGTGCCATAAACGGACGTCTGTATAAAGCAACCCGCAAGGGAGATCATGGCGCTTCAAGTCAGAGGCCAAAAGTTTGAATAAGGCACACATATCTTTAGCTGAGACAGTGAAAAGCGCCTTTTGAAAAACTTTCCTTTATCGATCCAACCGCATAAGGCCATGCCATCTTCACATTCGAGCACAACCATTGTTTGCCTTCTTTTCCGACGCCGAACAATTATGCCCACTTTAGTCATGTTGATGCCTTACTTGAAGGATCTTTCTTATCAACATCTCTGTTTAAGAGCACCGATCTGACAATAAATTCGTTACACCTTTTGAGCTCCTCACTATCAGGCTGAATTTTTCCGTATACCCGCATCCCTTCCAGCATCATAAAAATGCTCAGAGCCATTACTCTCGCGCTTTCATCGCGTCGAAAGACCTGCTGAGTCTGACCGTTGGATAATATACTTTCCAACCGATTGATTATTGAATTAAATTTATGATGAACCCTTTTTTTACCTCTTCGTCACCCGGCAAAAGTTCACTGGCAGCGGCAATGGTAAAACAGCCTTTCTCTCCATCAGGAGAGGATGATACAAGCGCCACAAAATCGAGCATTTCGCGCAATGCAGCTTCTGGCGATAACTCCACCTCGCGCTTCGCTCCTCTGGAAACACCTTCATCCATGTATTGGTGTAGCGCCGCAAGATAAATTGCTCGCTTATCCGGGTAGAGCTTATAGATACTGGCGCTAGCTAAGCCTGATGCTTTCATAAGATCGGCCATTGAGGTTGCCCGATATCCATTCTGCCAGAAGCATTCCAGTGCAGTGTTCAGGAAGTCCTGTGGATCGAATTCTCGAGGTCTGCCAACAGATGATTTCATTTCATTCCCCTGTGTTGATAATCAATTGTAGATCGAACAATCTACAATTGAAAGGACTTGTATATCTTTAGCTTTTAAGCTCACCATGTTTGCTAATTTTTTTATGTACGGCGATAGCATGTCCGCTTTTCGCTCATAGCGGACATCGGCAGGCGTGGCAGTCCGCTTTGTACCAGAAGCGGACATTGCAAAATAAACTTCAGGTCACTCCATCAGCTATATAGTTTTTCCTGAACAAACTGCTCAGCTTGCGTCAGGTTCTGACATAGTCGACAATGAATGAACAGTCATTCATTATTATTTATAATTGTTCGATATGGCAGTTACTGTTCTGAAAGCCAGAAATCGGACTGCTTCATGATTATCAGAAGTTATCGAAAATAAAGGCAGGTATAATATGACCAGGAAGACTCTTCGACTTTCTTTTCCCCAGTGGCAGGGCGGAAACAACCCTCCCTATCATCTCGGATCTCTTCTTCTTTCTTTCCTCGCTCCGGAAGCCAAAGGACCAGTAGAGGAAGTTCCGGTTGCCTCACCCGGCAACCAGTCCCTGACCGAAGTAGACGGCATTACCGGCAAGCCACAGATTATCAGCCAGCTGAATGATGCAGCCGCCCTGATTGAAAAGCACGATCCTGACGCGCTTGTCATTTTGGGCGGCGACTGCCTTGTTTCACTTGCACCTTTTGCGCATCTGCTCAAAAAGTACGGGGACAAGCTGGGCGTGCTATGGGTCGACTCCCATCCTGACGTTCAGACAGCTGAACAGTACCCGAATGCCCATGCCCACGTGCTGGGCGCGCTGATCGGTACCGGAGATCAGGATTTAGTGAATCACGTCATGCACAAGCTTTTGCCGTCGAAAATTATGATCGCCGGTATCCACGATCCGTTGGTTTATGAAAGCGACTACCTCTCCAGTCATAATATTGCGACATCAGGCCCTGAGCAGGTCAAAAACGGTGGTAAAGAGGTAATGGACTGGATTGCCAGGGAGAAAATTGAGTATCTGGCAATTCATCTAGATCTTGATGTACTGGATCCGTCAATTTTCCGGTCCGTTCTCTTTGCCCGTCCGGGCCGTGGAGAACATGACTTTGGCGATGTGGCAGAAGGGAAACTGACTATGGAAGACGTGCTCACGTTGATTAATCAGGCGAGCTCTGAGGCTGAAGCCGTCGGACTCACCATTGCTGAACACATGCCGTGGGATATGATAAACCTCAAAAACTTGCTCAATGAACTGCCCCTGCTGAAGTAATCTGATCAAAAGGGGCCAGCGTTATCCTAGCCCCTCCTTTGCTGAATCATCCTTTCATGCACCCTAAGTGTATAGACAGGACGCAACAAACAACTAATTTACAGTAGCAAAAAACCGTGCGGGAAAGCTTGCCATCGGCATACGGGACGGACGGCAGTCAGATAAGTGTCCCTAACTTTTACTGCGCTTATATTAGTCATGTCCTCTGCAATAATGACGCCGTTGCTGAGCAGGATATCGTGTACCGGTGTGGATTCAGTATGGTCTTAATCATCAATCAGTACCGCGTCTATGCCAACCAGAACGGCACCATGCCTGACCAGCCAATCTGCGGTCTCTGTCGACACGTAAGGTGAGTTTTTGCTGTAAGCCCGCTCGCCAAAATACCTGCCCTGCCCGGTATGTAGCAGGACGGCCTTTCCGGCCACCTTTTTGCCCTGAAAATCCTCCACCTCATACGTCCGTCGTTCCGGTGCTTTTCCCACGACAATCACCGGCAGATTAACCAGTTTCTTTAAAGGGTAGCCAACAATTTACCCACCCTTTTTACTCATATGAAAAGGCGCATCTATATAGGTGATAGGTGCTGGAAATGCCGAGAAGCTTAATGCCGTCGATGATGGACCCGCTCGGGTTCCAGACGCCCTTCGTATACAGCTTCACTTCACTCAGCCCGGAATACGTTTCCATTTTTTCGCGGATGGGATGGTTAAGTTTCACGTACTCCTTTACTGCGGGCAGTATGACAGCGTTCGCAGTTGCAGCAGCCACAACCGCCAGTGCGCACAGTACCGTCAGACTTTAACGGAGCATTTTCTTTCCTTTATTTTTCGACATAACTACCTCTCAGGATCTTACCGTGGCTACCGTCGCCCGGCGGCGGAATTTCATTTCGGCAATCACAATGGATGCCACTATCAGGCAGGCGGCCGCCAGGTCTGTTGACGTGATGGCGGCATCAAAAAGAGAGCAGATGTGAGTACCGAGGCCACTGGTACCGGGACGACCGTCATGCCAGCCGTGGAGGCCGAGATCCGCCAGATACCGTAAAAAAGAAAACATACGACAGGGCCCACACCGTAATATACCAGGATCAGAATCTGACTCTGCGTCAGTGATGTCAGGGCAAAGTCGTGAAGCTCAGGTAACGTAAGAGGAATGCGCAGAATAGCGCTCACCAGACAGACGCCGGTCGCCTTGGTCAGCGGCTTCAGCTGACTCGACAGCTTCTGCGCGAAAATAATTACTGCAGACGTGGAGAGAGTTGACAGTGTTAGGAAAAACAGGCCTGAAAGGGCGTTATGGCCTGCACCGCCTCCTTCGCCCGGCAGCGCAATACGATCACGCTGACAACCGCAAGAAAAACCGAAATCAGCGACTTAATACGCATCCTTTCTTTCAGAAATACGGCTGACAGTACAAGGACCACCGCAGAGGCCACACTCGTGGTGACGGAAGCGGCCACCACCGTGGTCGTCGGCAGGCCATACAGCAGAAACACGGTAAAAAGAGCTGCGCTGAACAAAGCCTGCGCGCCAATGGCCGTCCAGTCACGAAGCGGGATGTTCAGCAAGTCTGTTTTATCAACGAAGAGCGACAACAGAAACAGCGACACCACTGCAATCAGCAACGTCAGTAGAGTGAATGTCCAGATCGGGATACTCTCTACTGCTTCTTTGGCAATCGGCTAGCTGATGCCGATCAGGGTATAGCACATGGCCACGCAGAGGACGCCAGTGTGTTCACGTAACATATTTACCCGCCTTAAAAAATACAGGAAATGTCCGGCTCACGAATATCATGCCGCCTGAAGAGGATAATTCGTCCACTCACAGGAGTATGCTTCCGGGCTGATATACTGCTGCCAGGCACATCGTGCGGCGTAACTAGCTACTGCAGTCTTTAACCCTTAAAATGAATGATCATTCATTCACCCGGCTAACTGCATCCTGTCAGTGGCTCTTCATCACAGGACAATATGAATTTCTTATGACTTCAGCTAATAACTCCCCGATCTCAGCGTTCCACGCATGGGCAGCCGTTTTGTCCCTTACGCTGGGTGTTTTTGCCACCGTCACGGCAGAATTTCTGCCTGTCGGCATTCTGCCGGAGGTGGCAACGAGCTTTAACATTACCGAAGGCCAGGCTGGGATGATGATTACCGTTCCAGGCATACTGGCCGCAATGGCCGCGCCGGGCATCATGCTGGTCACGGGCAAAACGGACAGACGAAGCGTGCTTCTGTTTCTTTCATTCCTTCTGCTGGCATCCTGCGGCGTTGCGGCTTGGGCGCCTTCTTTCAGCGTCCTGCTGATAAGCCGTGCAATGGTGGGCCTGTGCCTAGGTGCCTTCTGGGCCACTGCTCTGGCCGTGGCAGGAAGGCTGACTACGCCGGAAAAGGCGCACAAGGCCACTGCTGCGGTATTTGCCGGCGTGACGGCCGCCATGATTTTGGGAGTACCTTTCGGCACGTTTACTGCAGGGCTCTTTACTTGGCGGGGCGCGTTTATCTCCACCGGCCTCATCTCGGCAGCGGCATTGCTGATGCAGCTTATTGCCCTGCCTTCCCTGCCAGCAGGAAAAGCTATAAAGCTGTCCATTATCGCCGACTATCTGAAATTGCAGACGGTAAGGAAGAGCAAGGCACTGATATTTCTTATCTTCGGGGCTCACTTCGCTTCTTACACGTATCTGGCCCCGCTCTTACAGCAGACGGGCATCAGTTCTGATGCCGTCACTTGGATTCTGGTCGGTTACGGCATTGCCGGGTTTGCTTCGAATTTTGTTGCCTCCGCCTTTATCAGCCGTCAGCTCACGGCCACCTTCACCACGGTGCTGGTGCTGCTGATGTTGGCGCTGGCTATGTTGCCCCAGATGACTTCCTGGCCCGTGGCAATAACCCTGATGGTCATGGTCTGGGGGCTGGCCTGGGGAGCTATGCCGCTGTGTATGAACATCTGGAATCAGAGGGCTTCCACCGGACACGAAGAGGCGAGTTCGGCCATGTTCACCTTCACCATACAGGTCGCGATCGCTGCCGGCTCTGCGGCCGGAGGAAAGCTGATTGACACGCTGGGCTTGCCGGCGGGATATCATATTGCAGCCGCCTGTGTTCTGGTGAGCGCGCTTATCCTGCTGGCATATCGCCCACAGAATAAAGGCGCAAAAGCCGGAATACAGTAAACCTACCGGATGGAGTCTCACACGGAACTGCTGGCCTGACCGGTAGCCCCGTCTATGGCCCGTGGCATAAGAACACGTTAAAGTACCGGTGTTAATTCACCGTTAAAGGCCGCTATGTTAAAGGACACCGAAACCTATCATAAGCTGATTACCGCAGCCGCCTCCTGCTTTGCTGAAAAAGGCTTCAGTGCAACAAGTGTGCGTGAAATATCCACGCCGCCGGTATAAGCCAGGGTGCCATGTACACCTCCTTTAAAAGCAAAGATGAGCTTATACGGGCTATTGTTCTGGAAGAGCAGAATTCGGCTCTGACGGCGCATAATGAACTTTATACCGCTTCGCATTTTGATCGCCTTTGCAGTCAGATTATCTCCTGTATCACCGACGTAGGCTACACGGTCACCCATCATCTCTGGGTTGAAATAATGGCCGAGTCTGCCCGGAATCCGGATCTGTAGGAGGCGATTCTTTCCAGCGATAAAATCATGCGGCGGGGCATCGCGGGGATCATTGAGAAAGGCATAGCCGCAGGCGAGTTTCGCCGGGATCTTAACTCTGAAGAAGTCACTGTCATATTGTTTGCGTTTTTGGACGGCCTGATTGCCCGCAAGGCGATCAATTCCGATTTCTCTTTCAGCAGGGATGTGCCTTCTTTTACGAAGCTTATGGCGAAAATACTCTGTTAATTATCGTGACAGTCACCATGCTGTATGTGCTGGCGACCCAGATGCGGCTACACCGGCATGCGTAAACATGCCGGCCTTGTTACTGTCGGGCTATTTGATCGGCCGGCAGGGTTCAATGAGCTGCCTGATCAGCTTCCCGACCGGCAGAATTTCCCGGATAACATCAATTCCGGTATTAACCGAAATAATGCCTTCATCCGTTTTTCCCTGACGCATGGCGGGGAGCAGCCCGCCGAAGCGGCTAATCTCAGCGTCCAGATCAACGGTATTTCCGGGATCTCTAAGCATTTCCGCTAGCCTGTCCGCTGTTCGTGTCCTGATAGACCGCTGCATGGGAGACGCATACACCATATTTTTATAACCGGAGGCGACGATCGCTTCTTTGGTTACTTGTGCAGCCGGGCACTCTTCCGTTGCAATAAACCGTGTGCCGATAAATACGCCTTCAGCTCCGAGAGCGAACGCCGCCAGTACGCCACGGCGATCGTTGATGCCGCCAGCTGCTAGTACAGGAACCGATACGGCATCGACAATGGCAGGCACAACGGTAAACGTTCCCCACGACTGCCCCGGAAGATGGCCCCCTCGTCATAACCTGTCGCCACCAGTATATCCGCACCAAATCTTTCAGCTTCGCGCATGCCGACTACGGTCGGTGTTAACAGCCGATGAATAACGATGCCGCCATGTTCTTTGATGGCTCGGAAAACCGTCTCAGAGGCGCGGCCAACCGTAACGAAATGCCGAATGCCTTCTTCGAAAGCCACTTTGAGCCAGGCAGACGAAAACGCACCGAGAGGATCCTCTTCGCTGCCAAGCAACAGAATGTTGATGCCGACGGGGAAATGAGTGAGGCTGCGAGCTTGCCGGATCTGGGCCCGAATGCGCTCAGCATCCTCCTTGAGCCCCTTTGCCTGAGTATCGTGTCCGGCACCGGGAGCGAATACGCCCAAACCGCCTGCATTCGATACGGCAGCGACCAGGCGGGCATCGGTCACCCACGACATGGGAGCCTGAATAAGGGGATAGCGTGTACCCAGAATTTCTGTCACGCGTAAGCCTCGTAGTTCCATATATACCTCAATAGCGTAAAACGACATTGTAACGGGGCACCGCTTAAGCGGATAATCCCCTTCAAATCGAATTCAGAATGAAGCTTATCTTCACAATGGAACACCTGAAACTTATCTGCATCTTTACCACAGTGTTACGTCTCGGCAGCATGACCGCCGCTGCATCACAGCTGGGCATGAGTGCAAGCGCAGTCAGCCAGAATATTCGCGCGCTGGAAAAAGCTTATAAGATACAGCTGCTCAACCGGACCACGCGCAGCCTTTCCCCGACCGAAGAGGGAAGAAAACTTCGGGAGTATGGAGAAAAGCTGTTAGACATCGAGAAGCAGGCAAGCCTGGATATGCGAAAAATGCAGGCGGCTCCTGAAGGAGAGGTGCGCCTGACTCTGCCTTCTGGCAAAGCAGAAGGTATTCGCATACAAAACATGATCCGTGAGCTGAAGGAGCATTATTCCGGCATTCGGCTTGTGCTGCTGGAAGATGACGGGTTTGCTGACATGACGGAGCGTAATATTGATATTGCCCTCCGGTTTGTTGAGCAGCCAGAAGGTGATAATCTTATAGCCCGCTTTCTGGTCACTTGGGATACTTCCATCTATGCCTCTCCTGATTATCTCGACAAGTATCCGGTGTTCAGTGTAAATGACCTGCCCCGGGCTCAGTGGATAAATCACAATGACCGGGGATTAATCAATACGCTCGCCGCGCTGGAACTGCCGGCGGCACTACCCGATAACCGGATTGACTGCCCCGGGCGTGCTTCTGTCGCCAGAGAGCTAGCATGCGCAGGTATGGGGCTGGCTATTCTATTTTCAGAGGATGCTGAGCAGTCTGTCCGTTCTGGGAAGCTCCGCGCCCTACCAGGCTTTCCCTGGCAAAGCGCAACGTCTATGCGGTGACATCGGCCAGAGCTGAATCCACAAGAGTTAATATCGTGATCTCACTTCTGACGAGGCATTTCAGGAAAACGATGTGACTTTACGAGGCAGGAGCTATGAATGCAGACGAAAACCTGCAGTCATCGGCTTCAGGCCTTATGCGTGGAGAGAACATGTCGTTAGCACATAAGGGTGAAAGACGTACAAACGAGCATATGTCCGCTCTTCGCTGTAAGTTCAACTGGTCAATGCAACGCTATCCTTAAACAGTGAGGGCGTTACCATGAAACGAAGAATGCGTATTTACTACACGACAGAACAGAAAGCGGTTATTCAAAACAGGTATAATCAGGGGGATTGTTTGCATGATATCGACAAAATGTTCGACAGATATCCCACTTCGATTATGCCCACGATTTTTTCAGGCAGGCGGGTATCTTCTCCCAACCCAAACAGGCCACCCGCTGTCTCTTTCGCCTGATGAACGAGAGGAGATATGGAGATATCCGGAGGGCTGGTTAAAAAGCTCAGTATCAGGAAATAGCAGATAAATTATCAAGAGCCTCGTCGACTCTCAGCCACGAGATCAAGAGACTCGGGGACGCAAAGCAATACCCTGCATCAAACGCTGGCAAAAAAGCATGAGACAGTACCCTGAGACCTAAACCCTGCAAGCTAACGGAATAACCTGCATTGTGTAAAATCACTGCAAGAAAAATGCGTCAGGGCGGCTCGCAACAAAACGCCGGCTGGCGGACACGCTGTTGTCCCGCTAGTCAGAGAATGCTCCAATCACACGAAATAATTTATAAAACGCTTTTCATACAAACCCGGGGAGCGTTAAAAAAGAACTGCAACAGTGTCTGATAAGCAGAAGAACAGTACGAAAATCCAGAACAAAATCGCTTAAAGGTAGAGGGCTGGGAGCAATCCCGGATACTGTCCATTTCAGCGTCAGACCACCCGGTATAACAGACTGAGCGATACCGGGCCACTGAGAAGGTGACCTTATACAGAGCGCTAAAAATTCCTTTATCATCACCCTGGTGGAACGCTAACCCTGGTTCGTCGTTATGCTGGTTAAAATCTGTGATATCTAGAGCCGACGGTAATATCAGCACTAATCATACAAGTCCGAACTTTACCAGCTGAACTTTATAAAACATTAACCTGGGGCAGAGGAGCTGAAATAACCAGTCACAGCATATTTACTTTAGCCACTGATATACAGGTTTATATTTGAGACTGTTAGTCTCTTTGACAACGTGGTTCAAATGAAAACACGAACAGACTGCTCAGAGTGTATTTTCCAAAAGGGACAGACCTGTCAGTTCACAGCCAGCAAAGGCTAAATAATGTTGCCAGGCAACTTAAGGAGAGGCCGAGAAAAAATGCTAAACTACGAGTCTCCCGCAGAGCGTTTTAACCCGTGAGTTATATCCATTGGTTGAACTCTCAGCTCATAGCAGACTGTATGCCCGCGACGGGCTAATTTATGTCAGAAGCGAAGAGTATAATAATTCAAACACATTTATATAAGAGCATACATGCTAAGATATAAACTACATTTTTCATAACCTTAACTAACGCCCTGCCATAAAGTAACAGCCATCAGACAGTGATAATGTATTATCACTGTCTGATGGCTTATCTAGCGCTGTCGGTACTTCTCTAGTAGAGCGCGACATACCTTTTTCCGTCAAAACGGGACGCGTAAACTGAAAAAAGAAAACCGTAAGCGCCGTGTCGGCTGTTCCAGCCGGCTGATATCCTTGGCAAAAGAGCCTTGTTCAGGATGATATCTCAATATTGTTGGCGATCAGCGCATCGGTTTTTATTTGGACCGGTGTCAGCAGATCGATATCAGTACCCGGTGAGTGAATAGAGACGATGAGGCTGTAATGTGCCTCTGAATCATAGCGCTCTAGCGCCCGGCGGGTTTTCCACCACCCCTGCCCAGGATAGACGGCCACGTAGCCGCAATTAGCTAACTCAGCAGAAGTGCCCCTCCAGATATCCTGGTGCAGCGAGCCCTTGTGACGCTGACGGGATCCGAGCAGCCAGTTGCTGTCGCTTCCCGACACGGCAGAAGTGCCCTCTTCGGTCTCTGCGGCCGCATTAATACGTGTTCTGAATTCATCCAGCCGCTCGGTTGGTCGCTTCATGGCAAATCGCAGACGGTGCGAAGGATAATAGAATTTCGACGCCGAGCCGCGGGCAGATGGATTAGGCTCAATGAAATACGACAGCGTCACGCGCATTTCCACCGGCGTGTTCTGCAGGGCTAGTAGCTCATCAGCCGGCCACGGCAGTGCATGAAGATTCATTTCCCGGGTTTTGATCCCATCCCGGGTGCGATGATAAGGGAACAGACTGCTTTCCTCTATTAGCGCCAGGCTGTTGCTCCTGCTCCAGATAGCCAGTTCAGCATCAGGCACGCCCCAGCCGCAATGCCGGATCAGGGTCGCATATTCCCCCTGATTAGCAGGTGGATACATCTCAAGCATCCGAGTGGTCCAACGGGCTGAGTGCGTTATCAGCGCACGGATGGTCTCTGGTCGCAGATCCGGGAATTGCGCCATTAACTGTGCCGCCATTTTTGCCGCCAGCGCAGAAGCCGCGCTGGTGGCATTGGTGGTGGAGAACAGTCGGCGATGGTGATAGGCATCTGTCGTTAGTAGTTCAAGGCTCGCAAAGTTATCCGCAAATTCACTGTTGGCTGCGGCATTTCCGCCCTCAAAGACCACGTCCGGCTTCAGTGGCCACACATTGTCCCACAGCGTTGAAGTTGAGGTGAAGGGGCTGAGACCTCCCTCAGTCGCAAGTGGCCAGAAGTCAGCTTCATTAACTGTCGTTTTGTGAGTGCAGGCTCCGACTGTGAGCGCGTTCCAGGCTTGCGCCGGATCGTGGATCTGGTTAACCGAAAGGCTGTCCGGATACGTCTTCCAGTGATCGCGGTCAAAAATATTACCAGCTGAGAGAACGAAAAGGCGCGGATAAGCTGGCTCTGAGCCAGAGTCCGCAGCCAGCGAGTCGACCATTGAGGACCATGCGGAGGGCCTGCCAAAATCGCGATAGTCCGTGGCCGTAACGGCTGAGCTGAAAACCCGGCGTCGGTTATTCAGGATTTCAGGGCGCGTGACCGCATTGCTAAAGAGGTAGGCATGCTCATGCGCGCCACCCGCACTATTATTACCCTGCCCGCTAGTAAGTTTCACTGACTCAAGACGATGATTAATGATCAGTGCACTCTGGCCAGTTAGCGTTTCAAACATGTCCCCATACAAAGCAATACCGGCAAGTCCTGTACCGTGATTAACGCGATCGTCAGTCCCCCAAGCTTCGCTGACGGTATGAATATCATTTTCATGCACCAGCGGGGCCAGCAGCGGATGTGCCCGGTTCAGTCCGGAGTCGAGCAGACACACGTAAGGCACATCTTCTCCCTCTGCGGGGATCTGAAGACGTGCCAGTGCATCATCGGCCCAGAGCCGCTGCTCGACGAATCCTGAGCCGGTAAAGAATTCCGCCGTATCTTTTGCCCGGCGAAGCTCGGCCACACAGTTAAGCAAAAGCGCTGACTGTGAGAAAGCGCTCTGAGAGCCATACATCCACGTCACGGTCCGTTCAGGGAACGGAACTGCATGCTCGCTTGCGCGGCACTGACAGGCAGCAATTACAGCCCGGAAATCTTCAAATACCGCCGCCCGGTTTCCGCGCACCGGTAGCCATACCTCCCACCAGAATTCCTCAGCAGGATCGGCTGGCAAAAGATTCGGTTCATCAGTCCACAGAGAGCGGATTGTTGAGAGCCGAATAGCCGACAGCGTATTGACTAACGCCTTCCGATCGAGTGAAACATTGTCCGCGCGGCGCCGGTCTGTCAGATAGTCATTCAGGTAATTTTCAAAATGGATAATTTTCCCATCGGGAATGAAGACGTTCGCCGAGGTGATATTTTCATCGACATGAAGGCTGAGGAGTTCGATGTGCTTTGCCTTATCGCGACCTACCTCATAGCCCAAGCTTTCGAATGCCAGTGCTATGTCAGGCTGACCGACAAATTCTACCTGTATGCCGACTCCGCTCTGAAGCCCAACGGCGTTTTGCACTAACTTCGCCTTCGCGGCAATGGCCTTGACCTGCTGCAGATGGCCCATAAGCATGGTGCCGTGCTGCTGGCGATCTCGTTCCGGTAGGAGTGGTGAAGAGCCACCACCTGTTGAGGGCGTTCTGAACGGTTCATTGACAAACGTACAGGGAAGAATAATGTGGCGTTGTCGGTTAGCGGCTGGTTCCGTCATGATTTAATTTATAATTTCCGTTATTTATCAGCTTCTGGCTGACCTGATGCCGTTCCTGTAGAGCATTTTCCAGCAGCACCAGATCCACGCTGTTTTTGTCACTCATTAGCGCTTCTTTCATCGACTCATCTGCCGCGCGGCAGATTTCTGCGTAACTGAGTCCGGCGAGTAATTTTTCCAGCCCGGCTTTCCTGAAAGGCTTAGGAATGAAATCGTCAAGCCTGGTGCGCAGCAGCTCAAGCGCCTGATCCAATGTGGGCAGGTGATATTCAACGACATCATCAAAGCGTCTGAACAAAGCATAATCAAGGATCTCAGGATGGTTCGTTGCAGCAACAATGACGCTGTTAGAGTTATCCTGCTCGATCATCTGCAAAAAGCTATTCAACACGCGGCGGATCTCACCGACGTCGTTTGCCAGTCCCCGTTGCGAGCCGATAGCGTCGAACTCATCGAAAAAATAAACGCCGCGGATATCGACCATCGCATCAAAAATCTGACGGAGCTTGGCGGCCGTTTCCCCATAAATTTTGTGATCAGGGCATCAAAACGCACCTGAAACAGCGGAATGCCCAGCTCGCCCGCCAGCACTGAAGCAGTCAGGGTTTTTCCCGTTCCGGGAGGCCCCACCAGCAGTACTTTACGACGAGGAGAAAGACCATGTTCACGGATACGTGTCATCATACGCTGTTCACGAACAAGTCGGTTCAACTGTGCTTCGGCTGAATTACTGAGCACCATATCAGCAATACGATCATCGGGTTCACTGACGCTTAACAAGTTACCCAGCTCAGTGCGGGACTTCGCGGCATTCGACAGTGGGACAAGTTTCCCACCTTTATCAGCGGCAAGCTTCGCCTTACCTTTATCCAGCATGCTCAGGAGTTCTTCCGCAAGCCGGCCGTGGCCCTGTCTGGCTTCATGCGCAGCGACCTGCATAGCCACTGAATAAAAGTGACTATCATCGCGGCTTATGTGCGATTTAATCAGTGCCTTTAGCTGGTCTGCGCTTGCCACGTTCGTAATCCTGTTTGTATGCCTGAATACGGCGAAAATCTGTATTCAGTTTAGCAATTAAGCGGATCCCGGTAAACGATATTCACTGAAGGCCTAATAACAGGACGGCGGATATCTTGCGCGCTAGATGTAACGTTTTCCGTTCTCATAGATGATCAGCACTCAGGAAAAAAGCGCAAAACTGCAGCCCGTAAGACGCCGGGGGCGGACGTTTAGCTCTGAGACTTTCGCGAGACCGCACATATGCTTGGTTTCTGCACGGCGAAAGTTTACTGAGAACGAAACAAGGCAACAGGAGATGAAAATGCCTTCTCCATGGACGGGTAAAACCGTTCGGTTCCTAGCAGCCACGTCTTTTATGACCAGTGAATGCCCGGCCTACTGCTGATGCAGGGAGCGTTGATATCCGCTGTCCGCTCCCGAGCCGTAAAGCCCAGAAACCACAATGGCTGACGCCAGCTAACGCTGAAAGTAAACGTAACTCACGCTTCTGTAAATTATACAAGCGGTTAACAGAGTTTTCATCCGCAAGAATTTGAACGTTGTTCTGGAGCGCAGCGTCAGAGAGCTACGGGGAGAATGCTGCCTGAAGCTAGAGGAAATTCCGTCAAACAAGCAGCAAATCGTGTGCAGCCTATCTTACGGGACTAAAGTCACGAGTAAGGATGAAGTTCGTCAATTACTGTGCGTTTTTGCCGAACGTGCCGCTGAAAAGCTCCACGGAGAAAAGCAGTATTGCTGGACAGTTTATCGTTTTTTTCGCACCAATGGATATGACTAAAGCGGGGAATATTGGCCCCCTCATGGATCAGCAAAATGTCAGATCCCTACAAATGACACCAGAGAGATCATTAAGATGGCCATATCTGTTTTTTAACAAATGTGGGCTGACGCTCCGCGATACGTGAAGGCAGGTATTAGGCTGGACAATTTTTATAATAGTAGCGTCGCGCAGTTAGGCCTGTTTGATAAGTTAAAACCAAAGGCTAACAGCGAGGCGCTGATGCGTATTATGGGCAGACTTAACAAAGCTGGCAGAGGGACGTTGTGGTTTGTCGGTCAGGGTATCGAGAAACCATGGCAGATGAAACGCGAGAAATTATCGCTGCCTTACATGACGCGTTTCGTTGATGTACTGAAAGTAAGGTTGAAGCTTAGGTTCTATCTTCTGCATTTCTTCATTTCTGTATAATCGTTTTTCTTTTTTCTGTATTTGCGTTAAAACGATATAGTGTAACTGGCTGTCCGGTATTTGTCCCTACGCGACTTCTATTTAGCTCCCTGATTTGCCGACCTGATCGTTGGAAAACCATGGCTCATGACAGGTTAACTCTGTTGCCGGTTTACACGACACATCTGTTAATCGCCAAAAAAATACCAGCCCAAGCCGCAATGCCGGTACGTTATCTTTTCTGCATTATCGTATTTCTGTTTTTCTGCATTTACGTCTATGCGATGCGGTTTGAAAATGCTCAGCTGGCACTTATACCTGAGCAAGCTGGACAAAGGTGTGTTTTGCCTGTGGTCAGGTTTTTGAAAAGCTATGACTGATAAAACGCATACTATTAACCCCGTGTACAACGCGCTCTGTGATTAAACAGGAGAACAGTTACGCAAGCCTCAAACATCTATGTTTCTTTTTTCTGCATTTACGTTAATACGATTTTTTATAAATTAATCCGGCTGGTATATATGTCACAGGAAACTGGGCATTGATACATTATGACTGTGGCCAAACTTTTAAAAGTCAAGACTGATAAAACGCGAGATATTGGCCCTGCCTTATACAACATGTTCTGTAATCTACACTGAAGAATGCTTAAACAAGCCGCAAGTCTAAGCGTTCCTTCTTTCTGTATAATCGCATTTCTGTTTTTACGATAAAATTGGCTCTGCTGTCTTATACTCTGCGCTGCGCTATTTAGAATCAAACACGCCCGACTGCGGTCAACGTCAGGACATCGTGGCTCATGACAGGAATCCGTTGCCGGTTTATACGACACATTTGCTGATCGCCCCAATAAAATAGCTGCATAAGTCGCAAGAATCTTTACATCTTTGTTTTGCATAATCGCTTTTCTTTATTTCTGTATTTACGTTTATGCGATTTTACTTTTAATTCATGGCTGATACTTAACCCAGAGCTATCCGGACAGTGATACTGTTGTGGTCCGCTAGCCAAGAGGTTGAGAAGCTGAGGCAGATTTTACGAGAGATACTGGCAGCGGTTTTATGATTTACCGCAAATTGGGTTTCAGTAAAGGTTGCAAGTGCCTGTGATTACGTATTTCTGCATTTACGTTAATACGATATCACTGGATTTATTTGTCTGACGCATAAATTAGGCCTACCTGGACACAGTACATTGTGGCTTGCTATCCATGCTTTGAAAGGGTACAGCAGATAATGCACGAGATTTTATAGCCATCATACAACATTCGTTTCTCTGAGTTCCCGACAGTAAGCAAAAGCACAAACCGAAGGTATTTGTGCTTCTGTGTTTCTGTTTTATCGCATTTCTACTTTTCTTTATTTACGTCAAAACGATGTAACATCAAATTAGTCAGGCTGATACTTTTCCCGAAGAAGTTCCCTGACCTCATCAGCAATCTTGGTGCCACGGCTTGCACAGGTTGACTTAATGGCCTTGTGCAGGCTCTCCGTTACGTCAATGGTCAGGCGCTTCATTTTTTCCTGCTCTGGCTGTTCTGAAGGCGGTTCACGATTTTCAACCCAGGCATCAGCCGAAACGGTTCTTTCAGCCCTGCGCGAAAAGTTCACTTTTTTACCTGTCATTATTCGATCTCCAGTATTTCTTTAACCAGCGCTTTAATTTCATTAGCTGCAGAGGATTCACCCAGCTCAAGCACTGCCTTACCCTGACCCGCAGCCTCAGCAAACACTACCCGCTGAGAGACAGTATTATTCAGTACCCGTGTCTTATACGTTGCCAAGGCTTCCACAACATCGCGACCAATTGCCGTATTTGTAATTTTACGATTAACCACAAATACAGATTTAAGGGTTTCTTTATATATTCTGGCTTCGCTAATTAGGTTTACAACTTCTTCAGCCGCCCATACATCATAAGGACTCGGCTGGACGGGAATTAAAACTAGATCGGCTGCCATAATTGCAGAACGAGCAAGTTTGTTAAACTTAAAAGCGTAAATGCGACTTTAAGGAACAATGTCACATAATCGCAAAAGAGTAAAGTCGTATAAACTTATAATCGTAATTCTGTAAATACCGGATATTACGAATATTTGATGATTCCGGCATACATTTATTGCTGTGATGTTCACAGGCCCAGCAGCGAGTTATTCCAAGAAAAGAATGCTGTACAGGTTCATGAGTGAAAATCCTGAAAAATAGCTTCTGGAAAACAGGCTAAGATCGGCGCTACTTGGCGGTACGTATCACCACGTGCAAAGTTACACCGTTGAGCCGGAAATCCCACCAACGCAGCGCTAGTACTTCATTGAGCCGCTCGCCGGCGTTTCACAACGTGTAGATGAAGTCGTGCTGCGTCGAGTCAGCAAACTAGTGGAACAGGGCGGTAGCCTTAAGTGCTAGTAATTAATGGTCGGTGCAGATCATGTCCATGGCGCACACGGACAGGGCACGACCGAGTCGGGCTGCACGGACATCACGGCGCAGACTGTTAAGAAACAGAAGTCACATGATCTCTCATATTCAGATGGCAACGCTGTTTGAATTCTGCAGGAAATTTGAGCCTCCTCTACCATGGTGAAAGGGACATTACGCTCATCTAAAGACAGATATTCAACCGGAATAAGTGACTATCAGGTAACATGTCCAGAAAGGTATTCACTTTCATGAGACGATACTGAGCACGAAAATCGTTCACTATAGCCAGTCAATTAACCCTTAGCGGCGCTATTGCGATATCGCGCAATGCGCGGAAGTAAATTAAGATAGAGCGCAACGAAATGAGCACCGAGCATTCCAGGCCTGGCCGTGCATGAGTGCTGATTCAGCTCGCCTTAAGAATCACACTAGTTTATAAAAATAATGCACATAATGATGGCGTATACTTACACACCTAATTTTCTATGAAGGTATTCACTTTCATAATGTCTGGCATAAGAAACGTTATTCTGAGGGCTTAACGGTATTCACTTTCATGAACAATGTTGACTGTACTGGAGGTATGGTCTCTACTTTCCTGTACGAGCGACCAGAAATATGAGGTTTGCATGAAAGTGAATACCTTTCGGCAGTCCCCTTCATGAAAGTAGAACCCTTTCAAATGCATGTACGGGCAGATGAACTCAGAAGGAAGGTATTTATGCAAAAAATTGGATACTTTCCAGGTAAGACATGGAAACAGATACCCCCGAAGCTTGGTTACATGAAAGTGGAGACCTTTACTAAGATGCTTTCATGAAAGCAGAGACCGTATTGCCTCTTTCATGAAAGTGAATACCTTAGTGACCGGGTAACGGCTGGAGCTTAGGTGAGCGACTATTAATGACGAACTGAATCTCTCGACCTTTCTTAAGTTCAATAAAGTCGATGTAGCCTATCTTTTTGAGATCGGTCATCGCGCGCCGAATGATCGAGTTCTGCAGTTTAACGGGCGATCCTAAAGCGAGACGCTCACGCAGACGCTTCATTGAGATGTACAACGTGCCGGGAGGCATGCTTTCGAAGTAGATGTACAATGACTGCGCAGCCTCCTTCCTAGAGAGCTCTGACAGCGCTTTAAGGCCCAGCAAAACCTTATGATCATAACGGTAGAGCTCCCAGAGGTTGCTGTCCGCGGTGATCTCCACCGTATCGGTATTCATGTTCAGCACAGCGCGCTGCACAAGATGCGAGAACATGGATTTCTTACCGTCTTTGCTGCTGAAAGCGAGCGTGACACTGGAAATGTTGAACAGAGAATCATGCAGGCGCTTGCGCGAGCGGATGTTTAAATCGGCAGATTTAATGCCGCACATCTTTGCAAACTCCGTAAACGGAAGGCGGATCGTTTCGTTACTGTAGCCATAGGTGGAAAAAGCCATGATGATGCCCAGCCACGTCTTAAAATCCGTAGACATACTGAGCTTAGCTCCTTGAATTTTAATATTCGTATACCCTTCACGCTGAGCAACTTCAAGGCTTGAAAGCTCATCTGAAGCGTCGATCATAAAATCGCGCTTTCCCTTCTCGCGCGGTGCGACAGGTGTAAAAACGCTAAGTCGCAGCAAAGCAACCGGCTGAACGGTCTTATTGCTGTTTGGTTCCAGTAGATAAACTGTTTCTGAATCCTTTCTGACAATCGCAAAGGGATTGCTTATGTCGATGATTGCACTGTCTTTTGCCACTTATCCACACCCTCAGGCCAGCAAAACTCATTTATCATGAAAGTGAATACCTTTTTCTCATGAAAGTAGAGACCTTTTACATGAAAGTAAATCCTCTTTTCATGTAAGTGAATACCTTTATCATGAAAGTGGATGCCTTCCTCATGAAAGTGAATACCCAAAGTAGTAATTTTATCTTTTAAATCATATATATATAACATTAGTGATCTCTTTGGATCTTCTAATGATCTCATATTGATCTTCTAATGATCTTCAAAGAATTGATCTACCCTGTAGATATGTTGATAAAGAAAGCCTGCCGCGCCTGTCGGCTTGTTCAAAGCCTCGCTACCCTACAGTAAACGATAGGACGCTCACCATTTTAGAATTTCGCAGATCGACGTTAATAAAATGGCAACTATGACACATCGGCTTAGAAGCCACATTGTGAGGTAACGGTTTACACGCTATTTACTTGCCTCAGCATTAGAAAGTCTTTTAGACCAAACATCTGGAACTGCACTCTGTTTCTTTCCGTCACATCCAGCGCAAATATCAGTAGACTTAACTGTCATGCCCCAACAGGCTCTGCCACCAGTTAACTATTGTTTGATTGGCAAAGTAGTGAGCAGGTTGATAGCAATGCGACCGGATGTAAAACTGTTGAATACTATGCTCGATGGTGTGTCGATATTTTCAGAGAATATGAAAGACAGGTGATACAGATACAAGCCGACAGAGGCAAAAACTTTCTACAGCCAGTTGACTGGATCGGATAAGGAGGCGCATCAGGTAACTCCGGGCCGAAAGTTCTGACGACAGATCAGAAGAGGGAAACCGTAGAAGTCATGTGTGAGGCAACGGGTCTGTCGCAACGTCATCTGCAGGCTGACAGATTTACTACTGTCAACCTTCCGCTATGAGGCTCAACGTCCGGCTACTAACGCCCGCTGGTCTGTTAGCATCACTGAACTGGCGCCTGAACGTCGACATTTTGGTTACCGGCGCATATGGCAGCTACTGCGTCGAGAGGGAATTCACGTCAATCACAGTCAGGTATACCGCATTTATCATGTTAACGACCTGGTCGTAAAACGCAGACGCCGCCGTAACGGGCTGGCGACAGAGCAAATTCCGCTTCTGCGCCCTAATGCTCCGAATCTGGCCGGATCGATGGATTTTATCATGGATGCACTCGCCAGCAGCCGCTGGATTAAGCGCCTGACCTGTGTGGATCATTTTACGAAGGAATGCCTGACGATCACCGCCGCTTTCGGGATTTCAGACGTTCACGTATCATGAGCATTACACTGTCTCAAAGCTATTCGGCGACGATAAGAACCGACCAGAGGACGGAATTTACTTGTCGTGCGCTGGATCAACGGACCTTTGAGCATGGCGTGGAGCTGCGTTTAATCTAGCCGGGCAAGCCAACGCAGAACGAATTTATTGCGAGTTTTAACGGTCGCTTTTGCGATGAATGCCTGAATGATCACGCGTGCAGCGATATTGTTTACGCCATAAAAATCACTAATGACTGGCGGAAGGATTAAAACGGGTGTCGTCCACATTCAGCCCTGAATTATCAGATGCCATCAGAGTCTATAGCCCGGTAGCAAAACGGGGAACCCGGCAGTAAACAAACCGATATACTGACTGAGGGTTGTATCTAATAAAGGGGGCAGGTCACCCTCTACACGATAGTTTTTGCCTCAGAGGTTAGCCAATTGAGTACCAGTCATTTTGATCTGAATACATTGCGTATATTTATTATTGCTGCTGACTCAGGAAGTCTGACTAAAGCCGCAGCCAGTTCCAGTATCACACTTTCAGCGGCGAGTAAGCGAATCGCTGAACTGGAGCGCAATCTGAACTGCCAGCTATTCATTCGCCACGCAAGAGGAATGGAGCTGACGGCGGCCGGGCAGGGTCTACTTCGACACGCTCGCTCCCTTCTCGAGAGTGTGAATTCAATGGCGAGTGAGCTGAAAGATTATGCTCAGGGTGCAATAGGACATGTTCGGATCGCCGCAAATGTTTCAGCGGTAATTCAGTTTTTACCTGAAGATCTTGCTGCTTTCTTTCAGCATAGCCCGGGGATACGTATACACCTTGAAGAAGCCTTGAGTGAAGAGGTCATCGAGTCAGTCGATTCTGGCCGCGTTGATATTGGAATTTTTGCAGATAATGTAGATGCAACTTCGTTAAAAACCTATCCCTGGCGGCAGGACAGGCTTGTTTTACTCGTGCCCATTGGACACCCTCTGGCTAAGCATCACGAGATAACATTCACGGATACGTTGTCATGGGATTACGTCGCGCTAAATCAGGGTAGCTCCTTACTTCGTCGGATAACGGATGCGGCTCTTGCCGCAGGGCACATTTTAAAAGTTAACATTCAGGTGACAAGCTTTGATGCCGTATGTCGAATGATACAGGCGGGGCTCGGGATTGGAATTTTGCCGATTGGTGCAATCACACCCGCTCTTCTGGGGACGTCTTTAAAAGCAGTAGACATACTGGATGACTGGGGAAAGCGAACCCTTAGATTAGGAGTCAATGCTAAAAAACCGCTGCAGCCGGAGGCGGAAAAGCTACTGCAATTTTTGATGTCTGTCCCAGATTGCAACATAAGATAAACGCACAACCATTTCTTTTTCTTCATACCTCAATTAACTTTAATTAAAAATTTATGACTAATATCATTAATTTGGAAGTTTTTTTTCCATATTTTAATTAAACCCTTTCCAAAAAGAAAGGGTTGCTGAAAAAATATAAATTCTCAATATCCTTTCGTAGCGCAATGCTTTCTCTGTGACAGAACGGTGAACGGAGGAAGTATGGCATCACCACTTGAAGATTTACGTGTCATTGAAATGGGTCAGCTCATTGCTGGGCCGATGGCTGGTCGCATGCTCGCTGAATTCGGAGCAGATGTAATTAAAATAGAACCGCCCGGCAAAGGCGATCCTTTACGCAAATGGCGAATGCTGCATGACGGAACATCCGTGTGGTGGGCTGCCCAGTCGCGAAACAAACGTTCGCTCACATTAGATCTGAGGCAGGAGGAGGGGCAGAAGATCGCGCGTACTCTGCTGAAAGACGCAGATGTTTTGATTGAGAACTTCCGCCCTGGCACGCTTGAAAAATGGGGACTTAGCTGGGAAAAGCTGCATGAACTCAATCCGCGCCTGGTTGTTCTGAGTGTATCAGGATACGGGCAGACCGGGCCTTATCGTGATCGCCCCGGTTTTGGGGTTATCGGCGAAGCGATGGGGGGCCTACGTCATCTCTCAGGTGAACCTGGCAGGACACCAGTAAGAGTTGGGGTATCCATTGGCGATTCCCTATCTGCCTTACATGGTGTTATTGGCGTACTCCTGGCGTTAAGGCATCGTGACGCCACCGGGGAAGGACAACAAATTGATGTTGCCCTTTACGAATCGGTATTCAATATGATGGAAAGTCTGATCCCTGAATATTCTGTATTCGACCACATACGTCAACCCGCAGGCAGTAGTCTGCCCGGTATTGCTCCTACAAATGCATACCGTTGTAAAGATGGTAAATATGCTCTGATTGCCGGCAACGGTGATTCAATTTTTCAGCGCCTGATGGATATCATCAATCGGCCCGACCTTGCTACTGATCCTGCGCTGGCCCACAACGACGGGCGCGTCAGACAAGTTGATATGCTTGATGACGCAATCAGCGACTGGACCTCGCAATACAGCCTCACCGAAGTACTTGCCTCGCTTCACGAAGGGGGATCCCTGCCGGGAAGATCTACGATGCCGCTGACATTGCTAACGATCCACATTACCAGGCCAGGGACATGCTGCTTAAAGAGCAATTGCCTGATGGCACATCCATCTTACTACCCGGAATAGTACCAAAGTTGCTGGCGTCGCCTGGAACGCTGCGAAGCCGTGCTCCTGAGTTGGGAGAACACACTGAGGAGGTCCTCATGGAATTGGGCATGAGTGAAGAGGATCTTGAGCGCCTGAAGCAAAAGGGGACCGTATGAGTTTAATTCAACCGGGTCAAGGAAAACGCATCTTTATGCAGGAAGTGTGTCCGCGTGATGGTCTGCAAAATGAAACTGTGTTTGTAGAAACGCCAGACAAAATTGCACTGATTGATCGTTTAAGTCTCTGCGGTTTCGCGAAGGTTGAAGTGACCTCTTTCACATCACCGAAAGCTATACCCGCTCTACGTGATGCAGAGGCGGTGATGAAAGGGATTAAGCGAGTCGCTGGTGTGGAATACAGCGTGCTGGTGCCTAATCTGCGTGGTGCCGAACGCGCAATGGCGTGCAACATAAATGAAGCAAATCTGGTGATGTCTTGCAGTGAAAGTCATAACAACACCAATCTGCGTATGGGACGAGAAGCCTCTTTCAACCAGCTGAAACAAGTTATATCAGAGATTTCAGGTTCACCCGTTGCAGTCAATGTGTCGCTTTCCGCTGCGTTTGGCTGTCCCTTCGAAGGAGACGTGCCGGAAAAGGATGTGTTGGGCTTTGTGGACCGATTTGCAGGGCTGGGGGTCAGGGGGTAACGCTTTGCGATACCACAGGTATGGCATATCCGACGCAGGTCGCAAACCTCTGCCGCAACGTGAAAAAGTTTTTCCCTGAACTGGAAATTACGCTCCATTTTCATGATACGCGTGGGCTCGCTCTCGCTAACACCATTGCAGCTCTGTCAGAAGGTATCGCTCGCTTTGATGCATCTGCTGGTGGTCTAGGCGGATGCCCTTACGCGCCGGGAGCCAGCGGTAATGTCTGCACTGAAGACATGGTGCATATGCTTTCGCTGATGGGTTATGAAACTAAAGTTAATATCGCGGAACTGACGGACATCTCACGCAGCCTGGAACCCTTGATTGGTCATAACGTGCACGGAAGTCTCGTGCGAGCTGGTCGGCGTGATGAATTGCATGCAATGCCCAGATCACTTGAACAGAGTTTTAGCGGCTGCATCAAAGTAGGAGTGAAAGCATGATTAAGCATCTTGATCATCTGGTTCTGACGACACGTGACCTGAAGGCCTGCATGGATTTTTATACCCGTGTACTAAATATGGAACTGATTATGTTTGGTGAAAAGCGCGTTGCATTTTTATTTGGCCAGCAAAAAATTAATGTCCATGAGTACGGAAAAGAAATCGAACCTAAAGCACATCTGCCAGTTCCGGGTTCGCTGGATATTTGTCTGATTAGCTGCTGGTCAACAGAGCAGATAAAACAGCATTTTGAGACAAGCCAGGTAGAGATCCTGGAAGGGCCAGTTACACGAACTGGTGCGCGTGGGCCCATTACTTCATTTTATCTTCGCGATCCTGATCTGAATCTTATCGAGATTTCTCATTACCAATCTTCCCATAAAACAGGTGGCTGAATGAAAATAGTTACCCTGGACGCAGGTACTCTCCCAGTTGATTTACAAAAACCAGAGTACTGCGATACATGGCTTTACCGAGCCAGTACCAAAGAAGAGGAACTTCTTAGTGTACTAGATAACGCAGAAGTTGTGATTACAAACAAAGTGCCATTGCGCCGCGCAGTCTTAGAAAAGCTGCCGTCATTGCGGTTTATCTGCGTGGCGGCCACAGGCTATGACTGTATTGACATTGACTATTGTCGTGAGAAAGGAATCGCTGTAAGCAACGTTCCTGGATACTCAACACGCAGTGTTTCAGAAGGTGTCATTGCTTCAGTATTTGCATTGAGGCGCTGCCTGAATGAGCACACCTTGGCTTCACGCACTGAGTGGAGCGAGTCAGAACATTTCTGCCTGCATAAAACACCAATTCAAGATATTCAAAGCGCAACGCTCGGGATCATTGGCCGCGGCGAAATAGGAAGTACCGTTGCGCGACTTGCCAAAGGCATCGGCATGCATGTGTTGTTTGCAGAAAGGCCTGGACAAAGCAATAGACGGGAAGGTTATACCGCCTTCGATGAGGTAATACGCAGCAGTGATATTCTCACGCTGCACTGTCCGCTTACCCCGGAAACCCGTCAGGTCATCAATCGCAGAGTATTTTCAGAAATGAAGCCTGGAGCAATGATCATCAACACTGCCCGTGGCCCGCTTATCAATGAAGATGATCTGATCGTTGCGCTTGAGTCGGGAAGACTTGGGGGCGCTGCGTTAGACGTGCTTAGCCACGAACCACCTTCTGAAAGCAACAGGTTGTTAAAACTCAAACACCCTAATCTGATTATCACTCCTCATATAGCATGGGCCAGTGAAAGCAGTGTGAATAACTTAGTTAAAGGTATTAACTACAATCTTGCCGGATATTTCGGCGGGTCTGTAAAAAATAGCGTTATTTAAATATCAGGGCGTGCAATGACATGCTCGAAGTTACCCTACAAATAGCACTCACCACCCGAGGATTTATTATGTCTCAGAACATCGCTGCCTCGAATATCAATAAAAATAAATGGTATAAGCATTTATATATTCAGGTAATCATTGCCATTATCATAGGGATAGGTATTGGCCATTATTATCCAAGTGCTGGTGTGGATCTTAAACCTCTTGGCGATACGTTTATTAAGCTTATTCGCCTGCTGATTGCACCCATTATTTTCTGTACGATTGTCAGCGGTATTGCCAGCATGAAAAGCCTTAAAAGTGTAGGCCGGGTAGGGTGGCGCTCCCTGGTTTACTTTGAGGTGCTAACCACACTGGCACTGGTCATCGGACTAATAGGTGTGAACCTCTTAAAACCAGGGAAGGGATGCATATCGATCCTGCATCACTTGATGGAAGCGCGATTGCAGGATATACCAAGGCCGCGCATGAGCAAACAGTTACTGGCTTTCTGACCCATATCATTCCCGACACGGTATTTGGGGCATTTGCAGAAGGAAATATACTGCAGGTTTTGTTTATTTCGATATTGTTTGCATTCGGCCTTCAACTGCTTGGTGATCTTGGTAAGCCATTGCTAAATACCATTGATCTCATTTCTAAAACATTCTTCCGCATGCTAAAAATTGTAATGTATCTGGCTCCTTTAGGTGCAATGGGGGCAATGGCTTTTACCATCGGCAAATATGGTATAGGTTCTCTGTCATCTTATGGTTCATTACTTATCTGCTATTACCTGACCGGTTTTTTCTTTGTCTTTGTTGTATTAAATATTGTGGCAAAACTATTCGGATTTAGCCTGTGGCGGTTTCTCCGCTATATTCGTGAAGAACTGGCTCTCGTTCTTGGAACGTCTTCATCTGAATCGGCATTGCCGAGACTGATTACTAAACTTGAGAAGTTAGGGTGTGATAAACCAGTAGTTGGGCTCGTTGTGCCCTCTGGTTATTGCTTTAACCTTGATGGTAGTTGCATCAACATGACTGTGCTCGCAGTGTTCATAGCGCAAGCATTGGACATAAATCTCACAATTGAACACCAGATATCAATGCTGATCATACTGCTGCTCACATCGAAGGGGCTGCAAGCGTGAGTGGAGGAGCATTTATTACACTTGCCGCGACGCTAGGTTCAATGAACAGTGTTCCTGCCGCAGGCCTTGTACTTGTACTGGGAGTGTACCGATTCATTTCGGAGGGTGGAGCGCTGATAAATGTTATAGGTAATGGTGTTGCCACTATCGCCATATCTCGCTGGAATGGCTCACTGGATATGGAAAAACTTCAGTCTGAATTGGGGGTAGACAAGTAAAAGGCCCCCTTACAGAGCGCTATGCAGTCGCAAACGTAGTGCATAAAGAAAACCGTTAAATTGTAAATATCAGGTCAAGGTTCATATTGCTTTTTGCAATATGAACCGTTTTTTTGAAAGAATCTATTCATGGCAACTCCTTTTGGGTGAAATAATAACTCAAGGTAAAACTACTATCTTAATAGAGCGGTCTTGTGATAGCGCGAAAGGCCAAAAATAAACCAGCTTAATAGATAAGCATGGTGGGCATATTAATGCATTATTTATGTATACGTTGCCTAGGCCATTAAGGATCACGATTCTGCATCACTATGCTAGCTTAAGGCTACTGATAAACTAATCAGGTGGTCCGGATAGGTAATGATTTGTCTTCCCTATAGAATTCTTTTTACCGAAATATGATGAACCATATGAACTCTGCCGTTGGGTTAATAGACGCGGGTATAGTTCTGATACTTTCTATAAAGGAGTATATGGGCTGTTATTCAACAAGGGAACACTGATGCCGGACAACCCCGATGAGATTTTAGGTTAATCTCAAATGCTGCATGAATCTATTAGGTTGTTTTATAACACAACATTTAAGGTGCATAAATATGGCTTGACCGTAGAGTGTTTACGCTCTGAACTGTTTATAACTATAGATGCAGGATTACTGAAGCGTTACTCAATTTTCACTGACCTCTTCAACCATTTATGTTCTCGAAGAAAGGGGCGGATCATTTGATAATGTTGGTTTGGCTAATTTGTTATTATTTTTAGATAGGGATTTTACCATTTAAGAATTTCTTGGGTTGGGTTTTAAGTCCAGAGGAAAATCATAGATAGGCTCTCTTATTATTGCATCTTGACTAGATAACGTTATGCCCTGGTTTTCCAGGGCGCTAAAATATAAAACATTCTAATTCATTTTTTAGTAAGCAGGCATTTTCCATCGTTCTCTAAGGGTTATTTCCTCATATTCATGACGAAAGATGCCTTTTTTGCGCAGTATTGGTACAACTTCATTAACAAAAGCTTCTAACCCATCTGGAAGAACGTCTGGCATTAAATTAAAACCATCAGCTCCTCCGGCTTCAAACCATTGTTGCATGAAATTTGCTATGTCTTCTGGTGTTCCTACTATTCGCTTATGACCACTTCCAGCTAATGCGGATACCGCTTCACGTACGGTATATTGACGCTCACGAAGCAATTTAACTGAGGCCTCACGGAAACCCATTGAACCTTTAAATAGCTGTGGATCTGGAAAATCCGCTATTGCCTCTTTAGGCAATGGGTCATCTGGCTTAAGCTCTGAAAGGTCAAATCCGAGCTTTTCACTGAGTCGGCGTATTTCATAATCACCAGGCTCTTTTGATTTCTGGGCGATTTCACGCTCTTCAGCCTCTGCATGAGTGCTGCCAATGACAGTTACCAGTCCAGGTAATATGGCTATATCTTCATGCTTCCGACCATTAGCTACTGCAGTTTTTTTATGTAATTATAATGTTCCCGCGCTGCAGATAAAACCATTTCAGCGGAAAAAACAGCATTTGCTGTTCTGGCTGCCAACGCCCGACCTTGGTCAGATCCCCCGCCTGAATGAATAAAGGAAATCCTTGGGGAGAGCCCGGCAGCGACAGCCGGCCGCTTAATTTAAAGTCTGTATTATCGATATGTACATCCTTTCCGGTATAAGCACCGCGCCAGAGTTGAGCCACTACGTCAACAAAGGTTTCTGCCCGGCGATAACGTGTCTCACGGTCGGGATTATTTATAAGTCCAAAGTTTGGCCCTGTTGCCGCACTATAAGTCGTGACAGCGTTCCATGCTGCACGGCCACCACTCAAATGATCCAGTGTCAGAAAGCGATCTGCCAGTTCAACAGGATCGTTGTATGTGGTAGATAGCGTACCCACAAGCCCTAAATGAGTTGTGGTCTCAGCTACTATTGTCAGTATTGCAGTTGGTTCAAGTGCTCTGGCACCCCTGCTGCTTCGTGGGTCGTTCGTAAGAGAAGGGTGGTCTGCAAGGAAGAAGGCATCCAGCGTTCCCTGCTCTGCAATTCTACCCAGTTCCGCATAAAAATCTGCGGACATGACTGTATCAGCAGGAAGGCCAGAATAGGCTCGTGCAGAACCAGAATGGCCGAAATCCAGTACGTTCACGTTCACTATCATTTTACGTGCAGCGTTATTTTTCATGCTGGCTCCGCTGGTGTGGGACTAAAAGCTGTTGGATTAGCAGACAAATCGGGTTCAGTGCGAGGGGAATTTTCAGTAACGAGCGCAAGGTTTCAAAAGGCTCATGTAAGTTCGTCAATGCGCTGAGGCGGGATATTGTCAGCACTCTTTCTACCAAATCAGGTAGAGATAGCTTGTCACAAACTAATATCAGAGCGGTGACTTCAGCATGTTGTTCGAGATCGTTAATAACATCCTGTTTCAAATCCTGTAATTTTAGGCGCACATGAATTTGAACTGATTCATGGCGATCATTGGCATTTTTGGTTTCAGAGGAAGACCAGCTGATGAATTGTTTAAAGTCTGCGTAATTAACTATCGCTGCATCCGCATAGGACAAACAATGACGGTCATCATCATGCCAGGGATATGGGTTTACATACCAAAACAACAGAGGTTCCCCTGCAGCGTTGTTGGGCTATTCAGCGGCCCGCTCGTTGAAAATACACCCTGATGAACGGCATATCTTACCTTAGCAGCCGAAGATATTTCCGGATTTGCGTGTAGAGTTTCACGTGGCCAAGTGCGCCATAGCTTGCGCATAGCTATCATGCCATCAGCAACTGCCAGAGCGCTGAGCGGCTCCTCTATCCAGGACGAGCGCTTAACAAGCCCCAATGATTGACCATGATCCTCAGCCATCAGTAGGATGCCGGTTCTGCCTTTACTGATGTGATCAAACGATGCTACGCGACGTGCGAGATTATAAGGATGGTCACGCTGTAGCGATGCAGCTATAACTAAACCGCAATTTTTTAATCTGCGGGATATCCAGCACGCAAGTATCCCTGGATTCGGTGAAACACCCATTAATGGGGTATTACGTTCCGCACCAAGTAGCAGGTAGACTGGATTGAGTTGTTTAATATAATTTGTGATCAAATGGTCAGCGCTGCTGATAGCTGTAAGAAGATCTTCTCCTGGTAGCTCAACGGCAAGGCGTAGCCTTTTAGACATACATTCCTCCATGAGTTGAATTAGCTGTGTGCTGTCGGCAGTGGCAAACCGTAATGTGCACGTAAAGTGGAGCCCGTATATTCACGGCGAAATATGCCTCGATCCTGTAATCTGGGCACAACTTTCTCAATAAAAGTGCTCAGCCCTGAGGGCAAAAGTGCTGGCATGATATTGAAACCGTCGGCAGCACCTTTTTCGAAATAGTGCTGCAGAGCATCTGTTGCCTGATCCGGTGTCCCCACCAGTGTCCAGTGCCCACGACCACCACCCAACCGTCTAATTAACTGACGCACTGTAAGTTTTTCACGCCGGGCAAGCTCTACCACCAATGTTCGTCGGCTGCGAGCACCTTCAACATGGGTTTCAGGAGGTAGATTGACAGGGATAAATGAATCCAGATTTAAATCATCAATAGGTACCTGCAGCAAGTTTGCAAGTTTATAGAGGGCATAGTCGGGAATGATGAGCTCATTTAATGCTGACTCAATCTCACGTGCCTCTGTTAGCGTGTCTGCAATAATAGGTACGACTCCCGGCATGATGAGTAAATGCTCAGGCCGGCGACCATGTTGTACCGCTCGTGATTTCATTTCGCCATAAAAATGCTGTGCTTCTTCATAAGTTGTTTGGGCCGTAAACACTGCTTCAGCCCACTTGGCCGCAAATGCTTTTCCCCTTCACTTGACCCTGCCTGTACAAGCACGGGATAGATTTGCGGACTTCGCGAAATGTTAAGAGGGCCTTCCACGCTGAAGTGTGCACCATGATGTATAATTGAATGGATCCTGTCGGCATAAGCATGGATTCCGGCCTCTTTATCAGTCACTACCGCATCAGCCTGCCAAGATTGCCACAGTTCAGTTGCCACCCTTAAGAACTCATCTGCGCGTTGATATCGTTCCGCATGACCCGGATGGAAAGGTAGGCCAAAGCTGTGTGCCGCCTCCTTAATGGAGGTAGTCACGATATTCCAGCCCGCACGACCGGATGAGATATGATCAAGTGAACTTAAACGTCGGGTTAGTTCGTATGGTGCGTTATAGGTTGTTGAAGCTGTCGCAATAAGACCAATCTTTTCCGTGCTTGCGGCAATGGCTGACAACAGAATAGTAGGATCCAGGCGCGCTGTTGGCCTACGCCCGGGTTCTCCCATCATCGCCGGACTGTCTGCCAGAAACAGAGAATCAAATTTCGCGCTTTCAGCAAGTTGCGCTAATTTTTTATATGCGGTGAAATTGACATTTGCATGTGGATCAGATTCCGGCATGCGCCAGGCAGCTTCATGGTGTCCGGCATCGAATATAAAGAGATTGAGATGGAGCTGACGCTTATCCATTACTGTTTTTCCTCAAGAAAAGTGTTCTCACACCCCAAGACCTGCATCTTCACTGGCCAGATTCTGACTTTTTCCTTTCTTGTCGAAAGGTGAATTCCCCTTAAGGCGAAATTCACCCAACTGACGATGGCGATAAATCAGCGGGTTGTGTGAAGCGAGCGTCCGGACATTACGCCAATGACGATCAAGATGACGTCTCTGGTCTATGGCTGAAGCACCTCCAACCTCAAAAATTTCATTTGTCGTACGCAGTGCCACATCAAAAACCACTGTCTGTGCGCGATACGTATCGAGGCCCGCCTCATTTTCAAGTTTGTCGATAGCCTGTTGCGTCAGGCTGCTGTTACCGCATCTAAGTTTCCAGCGGGCTTCAGCCAAGTCATCCAGTTGCATGGCAACCTGAAGCACCAGTGCTTTGAGAGAATATGCGGCGGCATCTGCTCGACCAATTACGGTTTGAACCAAGGGGTCATCTGCAGGTGTTTCCGCGCTGGCCTGACTGTATGTACGGTGACGAGTGGATACGAACTCGCTGATTTCGTCGGTTGCCCGGCGAACAATGCCTGCAGTGGTTGCAAGATGCGATAACTGCACATGTGCATAGTGACCACCCGTGCCACGGGAGGGAGGCATAATGTTTTCTTTATCAACCGGGGTATTAGTAAATATTGCAGTACCGCTGCCACTGGATTTTTGACCAAATCCAACCCAGTCATCGATCACTTCAACACCGGGAGCGCTAACCGGTACCAATACCGTTACGACTTCTCCCTGATCAGTAGTCGCAGTAACGGAAAGAAAGTCTGCGTAAATAGATCCAGTTGAATAAAATTTTTGCCCATTTACATAAAATTTTCCGGCCGTTTCTGATACGCGCGTGGCTGGTTTACCATGAGCACCAAAGCGTTCAGCACTGCCTGCAGCTATAACTACGCCCGACGCAATTCTTTTAAGCCATGCAATGCTCCAGGGCGTATCACGCTGTTTCAGGTGCCCTTCAATAAAGCGAAACTGTACTCTAAGCGCATGTGACAGATTCGAATCGGCTGCCGCCAGCTCGATTAGCAGCAGATGGAGCTGTCGTAAACTCGCACCTAATCCACCAAAGGCACGAGGAACGCGGACAGCTGTAAATCCCGACTCTCGTAGCCACTTCATTTCTTCGTGGGGTCGACTGCCATCGATTTCACGCTGTATGGCATTCTCAGCGATAAGCCTGAATACAGGACGGAATAAGTCTAAAAGTTGTTGATCGGTGGGATTATCCATGTGTTCTGAAACTGATAAAACACTCATAATACGCTCCAGATTGAGGTGATCTGCTGTTAATCGCTTTCATTCAAAATGCATGACGGCAAGGCAAATAACTCAAAAAAATTAAATAACGACTGTAATTAAATACCCGTTTCGAATTGAATTTATCGACTATCCATCTGGAATGGAATACCTCGCAGTTGAGTCATCATCAATCCCCCTTTCCCGTTAAGAAATAAGCTGATAAAGATAATAAAAACCAATGAAAAAATCGAAGATCGATGTATTTCGGCTCTGAAGCTATATAGTTTTAAGTGTTAACCTTAATTTTTACTACCTTATGGATTAACTTATAATAAAAAAACATTAATGAAAAACCTTATGCAAAAAAGTAAGTTATCGCCTTGCCATGCATTTTCTAGCTTCCTACTTACCATGTATTAATTCTATTAACGGGAAGAAAATGATTAACATAAAAGCTCGCATCAAAACCCTCGCCGTCGCAATGGGTGGAATGACGTTGTCAATATTTGCTCAGCACTCTGAATCTGCGACCCCACAAAATAGGCTGGTAATAGCTAAAAATCTTGAGGATATCATCACACTCGATCCCGCGGAGGCATATGAGAATACCGTGAGCGAGATTTTAAATAATTCCTATTCAAGATTGGTTAGGCGCGATCCAAAAAATCCCGAAATAATCAATGGCGATGTTGCATCCTCTTGGAAAGTATCTGGTGACGGGAAAACATTTACCTTTGATATAAGAAATGATGGACGCTTCCCGTCGGGAAGAATTATTACACCTGATGATGTTGTATATTCCATACAACGCGTTGTTCTACTAAATAAAACACCCTCATTTCTATTGAAGACCTTCGGGTGGGATGAAAACAATATCCAGCAGAATGTCTTTATAGAAGGGGATACGTAGTTTTACGTGTCAAAGAAAACATCGCCCCTCAACTTGTACTCCAGATTCTGGCATCTGCGCCAGGGACAATAATTGATGCAAAACTTGTGCAAGAACATGCGGTCAATAATGATTATGGTAACGGGTGGCTACGTACCGCCTGGGCAGGCAACGGGCCATTCATTATTAAAAAATGGATACCTAAGCAGGTGATCGTTTTAGAAAAAAATCCCACCTATTTCGGCAATAAATCACATTTGAACCAAGTGGTCTTTCGACATGTGCCTGATAGCAGCACTCAGGCGTTATTACTCGAAAAAGGTGATATTGACATTGCTTCAAATCTACAGCCCGATCAGCTTAATAACCTACTAAAGAACAAAGCATTTACTACCGTTGATACCTTAAGATTTACTCAGATTTATATACCACTTAATCAGACTGTTGATGCCCTGAAAAAAGACAAAGTGAGGGAAGCGCTGAAGTGGCTGATAGACTATCAGGGCATTGAGAAAAACCTGCTTCAGGGGCAATGGATTACGCATCAATCCTTCTATGGAATCGGACAGCCCGGCGTGCTGACCGACAATCCCTACCATCTTGACGTAGCCAAAGCTAAACAGCTGCTTGATGAGGCTGGATATAAACAAGGCTTCGAGCTCAAAATGGATGTAGAGAATACCTCACCTTACCCGGATATAGCTCAATCAATTCAGTCTACCTTTGCACTGGCAGGTGTGAGGCTTAAACTGGTCACCTCCGACCGCCGGCAAATTGTCACTGAATATCGAGATCGTAAACATCAGACCATTTTATGGCATGCTTCAGGATCCTATAATGATCCAAACGTCTCCGCATCTGATTTTGCATATAACCTGAGTAATAGTCCGTCATCCTCAAACAGAAACCGCGCATGGCGCAGTAGTTGGATAAATTATGATATCAATGCACTGACTGACAAAGCCTTACATGAACGTGATCAAAATAAGCGAATTGCTGAATATCAGACGCTACAGCGTGAAATGTGGAAGGTTTCACCTTATATCTTCCTCTTTCAGCAAAAAGAACGTTTAGCGACCAGTTCGAGGGTAAAATATTTAGTGACAGGGCCCAGTGACTCGACTCTTTATAATTACTCAATCAAACAATAATATTATATACACCCGGTGTTAACGCCGGGTGTCCTTGTACTATCAATTTTGGTTAATCTGTATTTACCAATCGACCGTTATCGAGCAGCATTTCTTTATCACACAAGTATTCAATCACGGCCGGATTGTGGCTTACAAGCAAATAACTTAAGTCATGACTGCTTTTAATGTCTTTTAACAAATTTAAGATCTCAGCCTGCACGGAAACATCCAATGCTGAGGTCGGTTCGTCAAGAACAACCAGCTTAGGTTTCAATATGAGGGCTCGGGCTATTGATACTCGCTGACGCTGCCCTCCCGAAAGCTGATGAGGGTAGCGAGTTAAGAAAGAATTATTCAGACCAACTTCTTTTAAGGCCGACTCTACCCTTTCTTCTTGAAACTCACCATTATTGATTATTATTGGTTCAGATATGATTTTACGAATGGTGTGGCGCGGATGAAGGGATCCAAAAGGGTCTTGGAAAACCATTTGAACGTCCTTTGAAAAAAAGCCTAATCTTTGTCGTGTGGAGCGAGCAGCGCCAGCAATTAAAATGTCACCATTATCGGGTATAACAAGACCCATCACCGCCTTGAGAAGGGTTGATTTTCCTGAACCCGACTCACCGCTGATACCCAGACTCATTCCTTTAGCGATTGAGAAGCTGATCTTATCGAGTACCTGCTTATTGCCGTAGCGTAACGAAAGTTCATTCACAGTCAGAACGTTATTAGTCATCATATGACCATCGCTCCTGTATGCAGCGTAGGGAGTCTTTCAGGCAAATTCCCGGCACGTGGTATGCAGTTGAGTAAACCCTGTGTATAAGGATGCTGTGCATGCTGAATAAGATTTGCGCGCAACTTTTCAACGATCTGACCACGGTACATAACAATAATGTCGTCGCAAAAACGCGTCGCAAGTTCAATATCATGGGTGATAAAAATCAGGCTCATCTTGTGCTGGTTAAATAGTTGATCCAGCTCATTAATGACGCGTATCGAGGTTGAGCTATCCAGTGATGAGGTTGGTTCATCCGCAATGAGTAGTTTTGGTGAGGCAGCCATCATCATCGCGATCATGACGCGCTGGCCCATCCCACCAGAAATTTGATGTGGCCAGGCATTAAAGACCTTTTCAGGATCGTTTATATGTAGCCGGGACAAGGCCTTAAGAGCATGTTGCCTGGCCACCTTCTGTGGCAGGTTGAAGTGATAGCGGTAAACCTCGGTGATCTGTTCACCGATACGCATCACCGGATTCAGAGAGTAATGGGGGTCCTGCATAATCATTGCGATTTCCCGGCCTCGCATGGCCTGGCGTGCACGTCGACTGAGCATCGTCAACTCACTGCTCGAGAAGAGAAATCGTTTTGACGTCACTTGAGCGCGGTCCGGCAAAATACCGGCAATAGCACGGGCAAGCTGCGTTTTACCTGAACCCGATTCACCAACTATTGCGATTTTTTGTTGATAATTAAGCGTCAGCGTGACGTCTTTCACTACGCCACAGCCCTGATAGAAAACCGAGAGATTTTCGAGTTCAAGGAGAGGAATGGTCATTGTTTGACAGCTCCTTTTTGGGTCAAAGGTATCGCGAAGGCCGTCACCCAGCAGGGTAAATGCAGCGCTCATAAAAAGTATTGAAAGACCTGGAAAAATTGAAATCCACCATGCCGTAGAAATATATTGGCGTCCCTCTGAAATCATTGCACCCCATTCCGGCGTAGGAGGCTGAATTCCTAATCCCAAGAAGCCAAGACCGGCAGCGATAATGATGATCCCTGAGAGATCGAGTGCTAAGCGGATAAAAGCTGATGACATGCAGAGCGGCAATATATAGTGAAATATAATCCGAAAATCTGAGGCTCCTGAGAGCCTCGCAGCTTTAATAAAGTCCGTTTCCATAATCGTTAACACTTCAGCGCGTGCCTGACGAGCGTAGGGTGGCCAGGCGCTGATGACGATAGCGAATACCGCATTAAACAGCCCAGCACCCAGTACTGCCGACAGCGCTAAGGCCAGCACCAGTCGGGGGAAAGCAAAGAAAATATCGGTTAAGCGCATGAACAGATTATCAATAAAACTGCCGTAGTAACCTGCCAGAATGCCGACCAGTAAGCCCACTGGCGCAATGGCCAGTGCTGAACACAATACGATCACAAGCGTTGCACGCCCTCCGTAAAGTACTCTGCTAAAAATATCACGTCCTAATTGGTCGGTACCAAACCAGTGCAGAGCAGAAGGGGCTGCACGCGATCGTCCAACGATTGTAATCCAGGATCTGAATGGCTAATCAAACCGGCTGAGCACACCGCCACAAATGTGATAAATAAAATCAGCGTGCCCCATAGCAAAAGATTATTACCTGATAGCACTTTATAAAGGCTGCTGGAAAAACGAAGAAGACCTGGCTGCACGGGAGACAGCGAAGTTGAGGTTTCCTGTAATTTACTTCTCTCAACATCTGATTCATAAGTCATTTTTTGTTTATCCTGGCGTCAAGAAGGGGATAGAGTGAGTCGACTAATTTGTTTACTATCAGATAAAATATGCCGATAAAAGTTACCGCACCCATTACCGCCGGAAGGTCTGCACTGAATATAGACTGAGTGATATACAGTCCCAATCCAGGCCATGTGAAGATGGTTTCTGTTAACACGGCACCTTCTAGCAGATGCACATAACAGAGCGCTGTTGACGTTAAGAGAGGAACGGCAATGTTGCGCATACAATGCCGAAAGATCACCACATGCTCCGGCATTCCCTTCATTCGGGCAGCCGTGACATATTCAGAGGCTAATGCCTCGATCATATAGCCGCGGGTCAGTCGGCACAGATAAGAGGCCGTAGCCAGACCCAGTACCATTGCAGGTAAGATAAGATGCGCAGCGGCATCCTTGAATGCATCAAATTCTCCTTGGGTAAGGGTGTCATAGAGAATAAATCCCGTTTTTAGCTGAATACTGTACTGATAGGCGATATCCAGCCGACCCGGGCCCGGCGTCCATCCCAACTCAACATAAAAAATGAGCAGGAAAATGAGCCCAAGCCAGAATCCCGGAACGGCATGTGAAAGTATGCTTAAGAAGCGCACTATGCGGTCGGGCGTCTTGTTTCTGTATACAGCAGCCAACACGCCTGAGGGTATACCCAGTAACAGGCCAATCAGCATTGCTGTCGTGCCAAGCTCAAGAGTCGCTGGTACTGCACTCCACACGTCATGCAGCACCGGCTTGCCCGTAGTCACAGAGGTACCAAAGTCCCCCTGCACTACTTTTTTCAGATAATCCAGAAATTGAACTGGAATGGGATTGTTCAGGCCCAGCTTTTCCTTTTCCTGCGCATACACATCCGCAGTGGCATGTTCACCGACAATCGCCAATACAGGATCGATAGGCAGTAACTTGCCTATCAGAAAGGTGAAACACAGCAGGCCAATAACGGTAGTTATAAACACAGCCATGTTGTTGCTCAGTCTTTTGATCACACGCATCAGTTCGGCCTTCCTCAACGTTTTACGACGTAGTTATAGAGTGTTGCGTCGTAATTTGGCCCGGTGACCAGGTCTTGAACATGGCCATTAATGGCAAGACGTTCTTTCTGCTGGAACAGAAATATATAAGGTGAAACCTTCCACATATCGCGCTGTAGCGTCTGATAATCAGAGAGGCGTTTTTGAGGATCTTTTTCATGAAGAGCGAGATCGGTAAGTTTATTGATGTTGTGGTCTATCCAGCTGCTACGCCAGGCCCGGTTACGGTTTGTTGAGTGCAAACTGTTATCCGTGTTGTAGGCGTAATCAGCTGCGGATGCATTGGGATCGTTATAGTCTACGGAGGCATGCCATAAAATGGTCTGATGTTTACGATCTCGATATTCAGTGACAATTTGCCGGCGGTCGGAGGTGACCAGTTTAAGCCTTACACCTGCCAGTGCAAAGGTAGACTGAATTGATTGAGCTATATCCGGGTAAGGTGAAGTATTCTCTACATCCATTTTGAGCTCGAAGCCTTGTTTATATCCAGCCTCATCAAGCAGCTGTTTAGCTTTGGCTACGTCAAGATGGTAGGGATTGTCGGTCAGTACGCCGGGCTGTCCAATACCGTAAAAAGACTGATGTATAACCCACTGGCCTTTTAACAGATTATTCTTGATCCCCTGATAATCGATGAGATATTTCAGTGCTTCACGTACTTTGTCGCTTTTAAGCGGTTCGACCTTCTGGTTGAGTGGAATGTAGATCTGTGTCAATTTCAGCGAGTCGACAGTTTTAAATTGTTTGTCTTTGATTAAATCAGCTAACTGGTCTGGTTGAAGGTTGTAAGCTAAATCTACGTCTCCTTTTGTAAGTAAAAGCGTCTGAGTACTGCTGTCAGGTACGTGGCGGAAAATCACGCGTGAAATTTTTGCCTGCTCACCATAATAGGCACTGTTTTTCTCCAGAACGATGGCTTGCTTGGGTTGCCATGTCTGGATAGAGAAGGGGCCAGAACCCGCCCAGGCAGTGCGTAACCACCCATTTCCATAATCGTTATCTTTAGAGTGCTGCTGTAATAGCTTCTCATCTACAACTGAAGTTACTGATGTTGCCAGAATCTGCAACACCAATTGCGGTGCGATTGCATCCTGTATATGAATGATGACTTTACCTTTAATTGCCTGAACATTGCTGTTTACATTGTCTTTATTCCAGCCGAAATTTCGCAGCAGGAAGGCAGGGGTTTTATTTAGCAAGATCACCCGCTGTAAAGAGTAAACAACATCCTCTGCGGCGATGGCCCGACCGGACGGAAACTTCTCGGCTGGGTTAAGCGTAAATGTGTATGTCTTGCCATCGCTGGAAACATCCCAACTCTGTGCCACGTCGCCAACGATTTTGGTCGCGTCATGCTTATCGCGATGTACTAGCCTTGAATAGCTGTTGTTAATGATTTCGCCGGTGGTGTTTTCATACGCCTCAGCGGGATCCAGCGAGATGACATCCTCCAAGTTTTTTGCCACTACAAGAGTATCCGCTGGTGTTGCAGCATGTGTCGAAAGGATAAATGTCACAGAGCTTATTGTAATGATAGCAGTGACCAAATTCTTTTTATTAAACGATGTCATTTCAACTTCCTGCGGTGTAATTAATTCCCGACAAGGTATTGGGCTTGCTCATTACGCCTAAAGTATTTTTTATCATTAATAAATGCATATGACATATTGCGCATAACTAATTTTATTATTCGCATGTAGGCTGCCCTTTTTATAACCAGAATCCGCCTGCTAATAACTAAAAACAATAAAAACCGAATTATCACCGCAAAATCCGCTTCATTTCAGTTAGGTTTCTTCTGTGGAAATATAGGTTGATTATCTCTCAAGTGGATTGTAACTACTGTTCAACCAGAATGCGGATATTTCAACAGGAGGCATTATGACAGTATTAATAACCGGTGTTACTTCAGGTATTGGTCTTGCTATTGCTAAAAGATTTATTGCTGAAGGAAGGGCAGTCATCGGTACAGGGAGACGAAAAGAGCGTCTGGGTATTATTAAAGATGAGCTTGGAGAGAGTTTCTTTCCATTACAGCATAACATTTCCAATATCAATTCATATACAAATTTCCTGAAAGCGATCCCGGATGATTTTTCCGATATTAGCGTGCTTGTGAATAATGCAGGTCTGGCATTGGGGGTGGAAACTGCACAATGTTCCAATACCGAAAACTGGAAAAAGATGATAGATACTAACATCACAGGACTCGCTTTGCTTACGCATGCTATTTTGCCAAAAATGATAAAGTCGAATTTCGGGCATATCATTAATATCGGTTCCGTCGCTGGTAAATATCCTTATCCCGGGGAAATGTATATGGGGCATCTAAAGCTTTTGTTAAACAGTTTAGCCAGAACTTGCGCGCAGATCTAATTGGTACAGATATCCGGGTTACGAATGTTGAGCCAGGATTAATTGGTGGTACAGAATTTACCACCGTACGCCTGAATGGCGATGAACAGGCAGCGAGGAAACGCTATGAGAATGTTAAAGCGCTGAGTGCGGAAGATATTGCTGAGACAGTCTATTGGATTGCGACTTTGCCTGAACATGTCAATGTCAATTCAATTGAAATCATGCCGGTCAAGCAATCCTTCTCAGCACTTAATATTCACAGAGAAAAAGCGTAAAGGCAGGCTTAATATGTTAAAGAATCAATACCCAGTCGATCAGGAAAATTCGACCAGATTAATAAAAAATGATAACGAGGCGTTGTTGGTAGCCAAAACACTGGCTGAATATTATGAAAAGGATGCGGCTGAGCGCGATGAGAAGAGAACGCCGCCTGAAAATGAGATGGAGCGTTTTGCTTCTTCTGGTCTCTTAGGCTGTACTTTGCCAGTCGCCTACGGCGGTGCCGATATTTCCCTCACTACGCTTGTCGAGATTATCCGTGTAATTTCAGAAGCAGATCCCTCTATCGGTCAAATTCCATTAACGCATTTTGAAGCAATAAACAGCCTTAAAACCCTGGGATCGGACGCACAAAAACGCCTCTACTTTAAACGCATTCTGGCAGGAGAGAGATTTGGCAGTGCGTCATCGGAACGTAACACTAAACATGCTCGTGATATCAAGACAACCCTTAACCGACATGAGAGCCGATTTATCCTCAATGGCACCAAATTTTATTGTGCCGGATCTCAGTTTTCGCAGTGGCTACAGGTGTTGGCGCTTGATGATAATAGCCAACTGACACGAGTTTTAGTGCCCACTAATGGCATTGGCGTGACATTGCACAACGACTGGAGCGGTTTTGGGCAGCGTACTACTGGCAGTGGAAGCATAGTATTTGACCAGGTATCGGTTAATGAGATGCAGATCCTGCCTGCGCATAAACTGTATGACAATCAGCTTTCATTACAGGGCGCTTATGTACAACTACTGCATGCGGCGATAGACGCTGGAATTGCCTCTGCTGCACTCAGCGATACGATGGAATTTGTTAAAACAAAATCGCGCCCATGGATAGACAGCGGCAAGGAAGCGGCGGCAGACGACCCCTATATTGTGGCGGCTATCGGCTTGCTCTCTGTAAAACAAAAAGCTGCCCTCGGGTTATTGAGAAAAGCAGCCTGCACATTGGATAGGTTTAAAGACAGCAGCGTTTCGGCTGAGGTGTCCGCCGAAGTCTCAGTTACGGTTGGAGAAGCCCGTATTCTGACGATGCAAATCGCACTGGATGCTTCACAAAAACTATTTGAGCTGGCCGGCACGGGTTCGACACTCAGCCAACATGGTCTGGATCGCCACTGGCGCAATGCCCGTACGCATACTCTTCATGATCCGATTCGCTGGAAGTATAAAATTGTTGGCAGCTACTGGCTCAATGATGAGTTTCCTCAACGTCATTCTTTCATTTAATTGGAGCAACGCGTGTCAGAATTTATTCGCCTCACCGCACCCGGGATCTCAAAGCCTGCCCATGTTATACGATCGAACAGCGAAGCGCTGGAAGTCATTGAAGCTCTTATTCCCGTTATCAAAGAGACTGCTGCCGCTCGTGATTCTACGCGTGCTTTACCCGTTCGCGAGCTTGTCCTCTTAGCGCAAAGTGGGTTGCAGGGGATAACTGTACCTGAAGCGTATGGTGGTGCCGATGTGAGCGCACGTACGCTGGTGGAAGTTGTGATAAAACTAAGCGAGGCCGACCCATCCGTTGGCCAAATTCCACAAACGCATTTCTATTCGGTTGAGTGCTTCCGTTTACTGGGTAACAAGCAACAGCAGCAATATTTTTTTAATGAAGTATTAAAGGGAAAGCGTTTTGGCAATGCTGTTGCTGAAACTCAGGGTAAAACTGCATCAGCTTTACATCGCTCCACTATTATTTCAAAAACACCAGCTGGTAATCGCATCAATGGGACTAAAGCATATTGCACTGGGGCATTGTTGTGCGACTGGCTGGCCGTTTTTGTTAAAGACAATGATGGATTCCAGCACATGGCTTATGTGCCAAAAGAAAGCAGCGGACTGACATTGCGCAATGACTGGACGGCAATGGGACAGCGTACAACAGCCAGCGGCACGGTGCTGCTCGATAATGTGTTGGTCAACAGGGCAGACGTTCTGCCTTTTCAGTCATTATTTGATAATCCAACCCGGTTAGGACCCTATTCTCAGCTTTATCATGCAGCCATACAGATTGGCATTGCGCGAGCTGCTCTGAATGATTTCAGATCGTTTGTGACCAGTCGTTCACGGCCATGGATAGACTGTGAAATGGGATTTGCCGCAAAGGACACCTTGCTGTTGGCAGATTTTGGTGCCCTGATGACAGATTTGCACGCCGCTGAAACGCTGATCATAGACGCTGCTGAGGTCGTCGATTCTATTAAATCATCCCCTGGAGCATCGTCTCTGGCGAAAGCATCAATAGCGGTCGCCGAAGTTAAAATACTTTCAACCGAACTTTGCCTGAATGCCAGTAATAAGCTTATTGAGCATGCCGGTTCTCAAGCTTTACTGGCGCAGTACAATTTGGACCGGCACTGGCGGAACGCGAGAACTCATACTCTGCATGATCCTGTACGCTGGAAATATGCCGCAGTGGGGGATTATTATCTCAATGGCATTTTACCACCGCGACGTGGTTATATCTGATATTAGAGTTATAAACGGACCCTGGCTGACAGCCTTCAAACTTAACAGATAGGATTCTTATTCATTTTCTATCAATTTTATCTCTTCGTTACAAATGCCTTTAATAAACAAGTCGGGAGCTTTAAGTGTGATCAACATCAGCAATCTGGATCTGTTAACACTTCGGATTTTTGTTCTTGCAGCGCATACGCGCAGCCTGACACTGACGTCTGAGCACGTATTTATGACGCTTTCCGCGGTGAGTAAACGAATCAATGAACTGGAAAAACTTATAGGCCAGCGTCTTTTTGACCGTCGTCCTCAGGGGTTACATTTAACACCCGCCGGTGAATTCATACTGATGCAGGCAAAGTCAGTAGTGGCAAGCGTCGACTTGCTTACTAAGAACATGAATGAGTTTTTGGTGGGGATCAGTGAAAATATAAAGGTTTGGGCTAATACGTCATCAATAGTGCAATTTCTACCCAATGATCTCTATGCATTTCAAACTTTACATCCGGATATGAAGATCTTGCTTGAAGAGAGACTGAGCATTGAAATTATAAAAGCACTGAATCATGCCGAAATTGATATCGGGATTTTCTCTGGTAATATTGATGCACGAGGCTTGGAGAAGAAAACCTATCGCATTGATCAGATGGTCGTAGTGGCACCCTCAATGTTCAGGCCAGAAATGGGAGAGGAGTGTGACTTTTCGCAAATTGTCGATCAGCGCTTCGTCGGACTCAATAATGGCAGCGCCATTCTGGATCTCATTAAAGACGCGGCTGTTTCTCTAGGTAAAACGCTTGATATTCCCTTTCAGGTTACCTCGTTTGAAGCCGTCATCAGCCTTATTGAGGCGGGATTGGGCATTTCAGTTTTGCCGCGTTCTGCTGTAATACGCACCGCCAGAGAGAAACTTGCGTATTATTAAATTGAATGATCATTGGTCATTCAGGCAATTGTGGATAGCGTGGTCAAACAGCAGTGCGCTTAATGATGGGACATCAGCGTTGATAAAGCATCTGACGTTAAGCCGTTAGTTCAGATGGGCCCGGATTTAGCTATCCGGGCAGTTGAATTTGCAATTTACGTGCTACCCAATTTTTTCAAGAGATAAATGATGTTTTTCTCCTAACGCAACTAACTCCTTAAATAATGCTTGCCCTAACGGAATGCCCTCTTTACGACTTTTCAATAAAGAGAGATGCTCACGTTCTCCTGGAAGGTATATACGTTCAATACCAGTGGCTTTCTTAGCGTTACGCATATCGGCCATTGCCTTATCCATCCGGCTTAAATAATTTTCTATCTCATCAAATGAAGACACTGGCAAGACACCAAACAAGTGACCACTGTTCTGCGCTGTTGATGTTTCCTCGTAAAGGTCTCCGACATCACTGCCAAAGAATGCACCTGACAGCATGGTGCTCAAAAGACCAACGGTTAAAGTCAGAGCATAACCTTTAGGGCCACCGAGTGGCGTAACAAAGCCCTTCAGTGCTTCAACCGCATCAGTGGTGGGAAGCCCATCCGGCCCGGTTGCCCAGTCGTTCGGAATAGGTTTACCTTCTTTGGCCGCAACGATAATTTTTCCACGCGCCGCGATACTGCATGCCATATCCAGAACCACGGGAAAATCTTCTCGTGTCGGGAAAGCTACGGAGAAGGGGTTATTCCCCAGCATGGCTTCGGCACCGCCCCAGGGCGTCATGTGATTAATTGCGCCTATAGTGAAGGAAAAGCCAATCATATTATGTCGCGCAGCCATTTCGGTGTAATAGGCTGCAGCTCCGAAGTGATTGCTGTTCTTCACTGCAACAAAAACGCAATCGCCTTCGGCAGCTTTCTCTATAGCTAATTGCATGGCCTGAACGCCGACGAGATGACCCAGTCCGTTATCGCCATCAATAACGGCAGTAGTCCGTGTCTCGCGTAGAATACTCATCCTGGCTTTTGGGTTCGTGCCACCATCAAGTATCCTCTTTACGTAAATTGGGAAACGTACTACGCCATGTGAGTAAACTCCTCGCAGATCGGCCTCAATGAGGTTCTTTACCACAATTTCAGCATCATTTGAGGGAACGCCAATATTCTTTAAAATCTGAGTGCTAAATGCAGTTAATTGGTTTTCAGAGACCAGTACATCATTTTCAATTGTCATATCTACCTCTGGAATGAATGACAGATTAAGAAGGCTGAGATTTGTTATGTTTTTCCTGAAGCATGGCCAGCTTCAGGCTTTGTGGAGTAATTTCTTTTTCTCGATTGGAAATAACGAGGGTGGCAACAATATTGCCAATGACATTAACTATCGCGCGACCTTCGCTAATGATGCGATCAATACCCAAAAGCATCGTTACGCCCACCAGTGGAATTTCGGGTACAAGAGCTAGAGTGGCAACCAGCGATACAAAGCCTGCGCCAGGTACGCCAGCTGAACCTTTCGTGGTGAGGGTAGCTACGGCCAAAATCATCAACTGGTGCCAGATGGTTAGTTCGACATGCATGGCCTGAGCGAGGAAAAGTATGGCCATTGTAAGATAGATATTGGTGCCATCAGAGTTGAACACATAACCGGCAGGCACAACTAAACCTACAGTACCGGGACGGCAACCCAGATCTTCAAGCTTACGCATTACCGATGGTAAAGCTGCATCAGATGAAGACGTCGCTAATACCAGCAGGAGTTCACTTTTGAAATGGCGCAACACGGACATGATATTAAAGCCATATTTAAGGCCGATTGAACCCAGTATCACAAAAACAAAAATCACAGCAGTGATGTAGAAGCAAACAATTAGCACGAGCAGAGAATTGAGAGATGCAACGCCAAACTTACCTACGGTAAATGCCATTGCACCGAAAGCACCGATCGGTGCGAAGCGCATGATCACGTTGATGATGCCAAAAATCCATTCTGCACCCGCGTCTACAAAATCGCGCAAAGGTTTACCCTTATCACCCATACGTCCCAGTACCAGCCCCATTAACACAGAGACAAAGACAACAGGGAGAATACTGTCACCGGTAAAAGCACCCAAAAGCGTTTTGGGAATTATGCTAAGTATAAAATCAGCCATTCCACCGGTATGAGAGGCAGTAACGTATTGGCTGATTTGACTTGCATCGAGTTTGGCCGGATCCACATTAAAACTGGCACCAGGTTGAAGGACATGCGCCACAACCATGCCAATCAACAATGCGATGGTCGAAACGATTTCAAAATAGATCAGCGCAGCACCACCAATTTTGCCCACCTCTTTGAAGTTGCGCATATTGGCGATGCCGGACACCACGGTAAAGAAAATGACCATGCCAATCGTCATTTTGATTAGCTTGATAAAACCGTCACCAAACGGTTTCATTTCCGCTGCCATAGATGGAAAGTAATGGCCCAATAAAATCCCAATCACCATTGCGATGACTACCTGTAGGTAGAGATTTTTCATAATAAGTCTGCATATTCCACCAATACTCCAGCTCATTCCTGAAGAGGTGTCGATTGAATTAGACATGATTTGAATGCTCCATAACTAAGCTATCTGGCGTTGCAAAAAGCAAAGCTGTCCGGGCTGGAGGCAGGACAACATGTACATAAAAAGTTAAACTCGGTAATAACTAAATATGAAAAATAATAAATGGCTATGCGGGTGGTTAATAAATGTGACTTGAACGGAAATATAAATATTAAGCCTATAAGCTTTGTGTGACGGGTTGCAGTATTAGCGTTTTCAGATTGCCAATTATTGGGTTTTATGGATGAAGAGAAGACAGGGGGGTTAATTAAGCTATCTAATGAACAGGATGTTTTTAATATCAATAAATTAATCGTGTTAGTAGCCGGGAAGATTTCGCCCAAAACTTACTGATAATTAATTTATCACATGGATTCACATTGTAAAAGTCATTCATTCACATTAGGTTGGGCGATGATAATATTTGAGACGCTTGTCTCAAGTTTCTCACGAACATGGTCGGGGAGGTTACTATCTGAGATTAGCGTGTCGAATTTATTAAGAGGTAGACACTTATGGAGTGCAATTAGCCCATATTTTGACGCGTCTGCAACAAGAATGCTTTTTAATGAAACCAAAGAAACCCTTTTTTTATTTGAGCTTTGTTCTCATCACTGGAAGATATTCCTGTAGCGTTAAACGCGGCAGCGGAGATAAAGGCCAAATCTATGTTAAATTTGCTTAGTGTTTCCGATGCCAGCAAACCGACAGAAGATCCATTTTCTTTATCAATTCTACCACCAATGAAGTAAACCTCTGAGCGAGTTAACTTTATGAGCAGGTTCGTCGTTTCAATATCATTGGTGATAAAAATCAGATCATTTCGCGTGGCGAGTTCACGTGCTATCTCGTAACAGGTAGTGCCTGCATCAAGATAAATCACTTTTTCGAAATTCAGTAAGTTTGCTGCTGATTTAGCAATTGCAGTTTTTGCATCCCGCGCGATGTTGACTTTAAATGCACGCGGCAATTCCGTGCTTTCACCGCCGGCTTTACGTACCTCTCCGGAAACCGCCTTGACCTTTTGATGCTTTTCAAGCTCAGCGATATCTCGACGGATAGTCATATGAGAAACACCGAAATGAGAAGTCAGAAAATTTATACTGACGTACTCACATTCTTCGACGATCTGCAGGAGAAGTTTCTGGCGCTGAAACGGGATCATATTCTATCTCTCAAATTTCAACCAAATAAATCAGTAACTTATTGATTATCCTGATTTCCCAGTGGCTCTGTTAATGTTCATATGTGAAATCACAAGTGTGACCTGCGTATAATTTTTGTGAAAAAAACGCGTGGCACTGTTGCAAAAGGCGAGTGTATCGTAACATGCACCCTGATTAATGCATACATTAACGAATACGAAAGGTAGGCAAATGTTAACTGTCTTAGTGAAGATGGTAGTGGATGAGAATGACTACCCGCGCTTCAAACCCCTCCTGCTTTCAAATGCTGCCACTTCATTGACTGAGCCAGGTTGTGATTTCTTCAGTGTTTCTGAAATGACGAATGAAGAATCACATCAGGTCGAGTTCCTTCTCTATGAAGAATATAAAGATATGGAAGCTTTCAAAGTGCATCTGAAGACTGCTCATTTTCTCAGCTTTGATGCTGAAACTGCCGGAATGCTGGTGAGCAAAGACGTTATGTTTTACGACCTTATTCAAAAATAATGGCGAGGTAACCCATGAAAAAATTCAATATTGCAGTTATGCCAGGCGATGGAATCGGTCGTGAAATCATGGCTCCAACTCTGGAGATTATGGATGCGGCTACACGTAATCTGGATGTAGGTCTGGTCTATGACCATATAGACGCAGGGGCTCAGTTTTATGCTGAAACTGGCGATGCTTTCCCTGAAAGCCATTTTGAGCGAGCAGAGAAAGCTGATGCGATTCTGTTGGGTGCGATGGGACATCCGGACATTCGTTACCCGGATGGCACGGAAATTGGACCACAACATGATTTGCGCAAGCGTCTGGGTCTTTATGCTGGTGTCCGCCCGTGTAAAACCATCCCATCTTTACCGTTACCTTTAGTTGATGAGAGAACCAAAAATCTCGACTTCGTCATTATTCGCGAATCTACCGAAGGCTTATTCGCGTTCCCGCGCGGCTTCACGACAGACGATGAAGAATACAAACATAACCTGATGCGTATCTCGCGTACGGTATCGAAGAAGCTCTTTGACTTCTCCTTTAAGCTCGCGCGCCGTCGTCTTTCTCAAGGTCGCGGTAAAAACCTCGTGACACACATCGATAAAGCCAACGTGCTGTCTTCACAGCATCACGCGCGTGAATGGTTTTATGAGGTGGCCAAAGACTTTACTGATGTCAATGCGGCGCACAAGTATGTCGATTTTGCAGCGCTAGATATGGTTCGCCGTCCGTGGGAATTTGACGTTATGCCTACTGAAAATCAGTACGGTGACATTTTGTCCGATCTCGCTGCAGCACTTATGGGTGGTATGGGGATGGCACCAAGCGGTGAAATCGGTGATACCCACGCACTTTTCCAGCCTTGCCATGGGTCTGCACCCGATATCGCTGGCATGGGTAAAGCCAATCCTACCGCAATGATTCTTTCAGCCTCCATGATGCTTGATTACCTGGCAGAGAAACACGACTGCGAGGAGCTGGCGATCGCGTCCAGAAATATTGAAGATGCGGTGCTTAAAGCCTATGAGGCAGAAAAGCTGCTGCCTTATGAACTGAGTGGAACTTCCGGCCTGAAAGAGATTTCTGATGCCGTGAAGAAACATCTGCAGTAAGAAGTAGGGGCGTTTATGAAAGTTGGAATCATTGCTGATGATTATACTGGCGGCACGGATGCAGCCAGTTTTCTGGTTGAAGAGGGAATGAGTTGCATCCAGCTGAGTGGTGTCCAGTTAAATGACGTGCCACTTGAAACAGATGCCATCGTAGTAAGTCTTAAAAGTCGAACACAAAAACCTGAAAAGGCCGTTGCAGATTGTGTAGCTACTTGGAAGTGGCTGAAAAAACAAGGCTGCGATGTCATTCAGTTCAAGTATTGCTCAACTTTTGACAGCACCTCTGAGGGCAATATTGGCCCCGTTACTGATGCCATCTTGAATGAAGCGGGATTGGTTTCGACGATCGTTGTCCCTTCGCTACCGGTCAACGGCCGAAAAGTTTTCTATGGTAATCTTTTTGTCAAAGGTGAACCGCTGGACGAATCGGGCATGAAAGATCACCCGCTGACGCCAATGCGTGATGCCAATTTGATCAGACTTATGGACAGTCAGTCGCAGGGAACTACCGGCCTGATCGACTATGAAACCGTTGAGAAAGGGATTATTGCTGTACGTCAGGCTTTTGAGGGGCTGACAAAACAGGGGAACCGCTACGTTGTTATTGATGCGTTTAATGATGAACATCTGGCGACTATAGGTGCTGCATTTGCTAATCATCCCTTTGTTACTGGTGCTTCGGGTCTGAGTCATGGCATGGCTAAAGCGCTGTCCAACCGTCAGGGTGATACTGGAGGAAGTAAGGCCTTTAAGCCAAGCCAGGGTAAAACAGTGGTGATCTCAGGCTCTTGCTCGACGCAGACAAACCGGCAGGTAAACTCCTATAAGTCCCTTGCCCGCACACATCAGGTTGATGTCGATAAGCTTGACGATGTCGACGCCTACAGTGAGGAAATTGCAGAATGGTTAAATGCGAATGTTTCTGCTGATTACCCTCCAATGATCTGTGCCACAGTCAACAAGGAACGTCTGGCTGAAATTAAGGCGACATATGACTTTGACGTTTCCGCACGTATCGAAGTGCTGTTTACGCACATGGTTAAAAAATTGAAGCAGCGCGGATTCAGTAATTTTATCTGCGCAGGTGGAGAAACCTCCGGTGCCGTAACTCAGGCACTCAATGTTAAAGAACTGCTGGTGGGTAAGTTAATTTGCCCCGGCGTTCCCTGGGTTGCAACGCTGGATAAGAGCCTGTTTCTCGCACTGAAATCAGGCAATTTTGGTGACGATGATTTTTTTGAACGTGCCAAGTCTCTCATCCAGGAATCGAGGTACTGATGATGAATTACAGAGCGTTAATGGTCTCCCAGGGACTGTCATTTTTCCAGCGCGGATACACATGCGGCGGAGGGGTAATCTCTCACTCAAACTGCCCGATGGTAATATTCTGGCCACACCGACGGGGTCTTGCCTTGGGCGTTTAGTGGAAGATGAACTTTCCGTAGTGACCCTTGATGGCGAGCTTATATCGGGTAAAAAAGCCTCTAAAGAAGTCGGTTTTCATCTCGATATATACCGTAGTAATCCGGCAGTAAATGCAGTGGTTCATCTCCATTCTACTTATCTTACTGCGCTTTCGTCGATCGATCATATCGAGAAAGAAAACGTGATTGAGGCTTTCACCCCCTACTACGTCATGAGGATAGGTAAACTGCCACTTTTGCCTTATTTCCGTCCGGGATCAAATGAAATTGGTAAGGAGATTGCCAAATATACATCGCAAGGATATACCGCGGTGCTTCTGGCAAATCATGGCCCGGTGGTAACAGGTACTGACTTCATTAATGCATCAGATAATGCCGAAGAGCTGGAAGAAACAGCGAAGCTGAAATTCCTTCTTGAAGATATGAAGGTGAGATATCTCACTGAGCCAGAAAAAGAAGCATTGAGTGGAATGAAAAGCTGATGTCTGAGGCGGCGGCCCTTTTTCACTGGCTGTGGCGACGTTTGGCATACTCTGTTGAGAGCTTACTTTGTATTTTCTCATTATCCTGTCGGCCATTATGGCTGTTGTTTAAAACTGATTAAGTTCCGCCCGGATCCAAAGCCATTATCTAAAGAGGTAATGGCTTTTTTATTTCTTACCTAACCAATAAATGAAAGAAGCAGCATTACAGCTGGCAGCGTTATCAGTCCCAATACCGCTGAAATAGCCACCGCTGCGGTGACCTCTTCCTGTGCCACCTTATAACGATGGGCAAACAAATAAACGTTAGCACCAATGGGCAAAGCAGCGGTAATCATCATCACTTTCAGGCTTAAGCCTGACAGGTTAGTCAGTAATCCCATGATGAGTAATGCGGCAGGATGAAGGCAATTCTTAGCCAATGCCATCATGAGAGGTACACGCCAGCGTGATATTGATTTGCTGGTAGCAAGCGTCATTCCTACGAGGATCAGCGCCACCGGCGAGAAAGCATGTCCAAGCAGAACCAGAACGTTATCTACCGGTGTGGGTATTTTAAGTCCGGTCAAACCGAAAAGTATTCCGCAAATAACAGGTAGTGGGACGGGATGCAGAAGCGTTTTACGCATAGATACGCCGAACGTCCTGAAAAAAGACCTTAACCTGCCTGTACGTAAAGTTGTGTTTCCTGCAGCCAGTTCTCTCGATATGGAAAACTCAATGAGACTAGTAACCATTGTCAGCATAATTAGCGTATGAACTGACATTAGTGTGAATAGTACGATAAGTCCTTCCTGCCCCCAGGTAAAGTTGATCAGCGGCACCCCAATCATTGCCACATTCGAAAAGGTGGCTGAAAGCGCCATGATCGCACCCCGGCGATTAATGCCCTGTGTAAACATCGTGGCGAAGAACACGACCCATATCGTCAGGAAGTAAACGATGACAGGTTTAAAATCCAGTTCGTTAAGATGCACCTGCGCCATACTGCGGAAGAAGAGCGCGGGACCAAGGATGAGAAAGGCCAGGTTAGAAATATCCATTATTGCACTGCTCTTCAGCCAGCCTCTACGCACGGCTGCAAAACCTATCAGTATCAATATCACCACGGGCAGCAGAGCATTCACTACAGGAGCTGTCATACCTTAAGAATCTCATTTTAACTGAAACGAAAAAAGGCCAGCAGAGCTGGCCAGGAGTAAACACTACGTTTTTTTGTCAGCTAGCTTTAGCAAAGACACCATGACTTTTTTCTTGATGTTAATCAGGAACCAGAAGTAAGCACCAATCAGGTTCAGAACGATTGCTGAAATGAAGAAAGGCATGGTGCTACCAAAAGCTGTCAACATGTAAGGGAAGGCGATACTGGTCAGGAAGGCGCCGAGATTACCACACATATTCATCTTGCCTGAGACTGCGCCAGACTTCTTTCCACCCACATCGATACAGTATGCCCATGATGGTGGTACGGTCACATCGGTACCGAACATCGCAAGGCAGAGCCAGGCAACAGCCATGTATGCTGAATCACTCATCATCGCGCCAACCAGGCCGGCCGCAGACAAGATAAAACCAATGATGGCAGGCAGCCGGCGTGACCAAAGTCCGTATCCTCTGCGGTACATCATATCTACTGTAGCACCACCTACCCAGTTACCAATTGCGCTGGCAATTAGTGGCGCACCTGCCAGAAAACCGGTAGTGACAGCACTCAGGCCATAGGTTTTCTGTAAGTACGGGAATAACCACGTTAAGGCAAAATAGAAGGTGAAGCTGTGCGCGAAATATTGAAGCATGAGCAGCCACATCGTTTTTGAGCGGAAGGACATATCCACTGGCTCGGCTATGGTAACGCGCTCATTAGCATTAGAAAGCTTTGTCTCACGGCCTTCTTCAATGAATTTTAATTCTGCTTTCGAGATTGAACGGTGATCGGCCGGGTCATTGCGGAACCACATATACCAGCACACAGCCCAGATGACACCGACAGCACACAGGATATAAAAAGACTCTCGCCAGCCCGCAGCGTCAAGCATCCATGCCACAAACGGTAATGCAAATGCGGCACCAATACGTGCACCGGATAAATTGATACCCTGCGCTAAAGCCCTCTCACTTGCAGGTAACCAGCTGTACATGGCACGTGCAAATGTCGGAAAAGCACCCGCTTCGGCGATCCCGAACAGGAAGCGCACAACCATGAGCGACGCGAATCCCCAGGCCAGACCAGTAAGGCCGGTTAACGCTGACCAGGTGATCACAAACAGCGCCAGCATGGAGCGTGGGCCCCATTTATCAGCCATAGCTCCTGTGGGGGACTGGAAAAGTGCATAGCCCAGCGAAAACATTGAAAGTACCCAGCCGAATTCAGTATCCGTTAAACCAAAATCAGATTCGATGTGGCCTTTTGCAACGGAGATAGCAATTCGGTCAACAAAGAGCAGAGCGGTAAGACTGAAAGCTACAGCCACCAGTGCATAGCGTGCTTTAGACATAGTAGTTATTCCTGGTTGTGTCAGCGAGATACGCCTTGAACATTATGTTGTACTTCCTCGTTTCCTGTGTGTACTAAATTACGTACTCGTAACACACTCGTTAACGTATACGTTAATTAGTGCATTGATTTAAGTCAATTGGCCTAAAATGGCAAAGTTACGGATGTGTGATCGTTATCAAACTTGCAGGAAAATAATTTGTGACCAGTTATCATGAAAGCGGCGATTGCGTTTTAGGAATGATAGTGACGCAGTTTTTTTGAAGGGCTGGCAACGCTTCGGATAAATCATTAAAGGATCAGGCAATAAAAAGGGCTGTAGAAGCCCAAATGAGTCATGTCAGTAATTTATAATGTAATGTCATGCAAAGCTGTTGTAGCTGCGCTGGAATATAAAACCTAAACGGCAGTGTTAAACACACCACATCATTAAGAATTCACGATCCACAACGAGAGTTGTATGCATTAAAGGATTTATTGATCAGGGTGTTATGCATGAAAAGTTATAATTTAAGCCGGAATTTAATCTAGAAAATTTTACATTGAATTTAATAAAAAGGTCCTTTTATGCAGGAAGATGTGAAGCATCCATGATGCTAGCGGAACGGAAACCGGGTAACTGCAGGATGTGATTTTAGTCCCGCAGTTCGGTTAATTAAATCTGCGTGGCGCCTAGCTCTCTGATGAGCTTCACGAGCATCGAGCTTGCTTTCTTACGGTGTGATTCGTGCATCTGACGTGCCTGCTTCACCTTTCCTGCAGAAATAGTCTCAATCAGAGCCTGATGTTCCCGATTAGATTTGGTCGGGCGGGGGCGCATTTTTAGCGTTAACATCCTGGCACGGTGTGACTGTTCCCAGAGTTGAGAAACCATGCCGATCATGCGTTTGTTATCACTGAACTCAATGAGCTTCGCGTGAAATACTTCATCAGCAGAAGCCCAAGCCTGAAGATCATCCTGTTCCAGCGCGCGATCCATTGCGGCGACCGTAGCTTCAAGCTCCTGCTTTTGTTCATCCGTTATCCCTCTTTCTGCGAGCGTCGCGGCTGCTGAGCCTTCAAGTAAAGTAAGAACATCATAAATTTCCTGCATGTCATCGGCAGAGATGGGCAAAACCCGCATTCCATGACGAGGGCGAATGTCGACCATGCCATCCTTGTGTAACCGGATCATGGCTTCACGTACGGGCGTCCGGCTCATACCAAGCAAGTCGGCTGCTTCATGTTCAAGTAACTGCGTACCAGCCGGCAGCGCGCCATCGAGTATCCGCTGCTTGAGCAATCTATAAGCTACAGCTGACTGTGTTTCTTTGGCAGTGACTAAAGGTGGGGGTAGGCCGTTTGAATTAGTATTGGCGGAAATTTCGGCATTTTTACTCATCTGTTCAGACTTTAGCCTCAAATTTTTGACATCGTTATGCGAATATTAAGCCTGTCAGATGAGAAGATTCAATTTTATTCTTGAAGAATGATAACCCTAAAGGACATGATAACCTTAATAAAGATTTTTACACTTGGTATAAAGAGAGTTCCCGGCGAGTCATCATAATGTACTGAATTGCTATGGATAATCTGGACACTTCCGAGCCGTTGATGATATTGGTTTTTCATATTCAGTCGGCGATATCTGATCGCTCGAACCATGCCAATGCTTACTGTTATAAAACATTTCGATGTAATCAAAAACATCACCGCAGGCTTCACCCCGCTCTTCGTAGCTCATTTTCTTTATCCGTTCGCGTTTCAGTAGCTGGAAAAGCCTTCTGCAACCGCGTTGTCGTGACATTTGCCGCGACGACTCATGCTACCTTTCAGATCGTGTGATTTCAGGAACGACTGCCACTCATGACTTGTAAACTGACAGCCTTGGTCTGAGTGAAACAGAACCTGTTTTTGAGGATTACACCGCCATATGGCCATCAGAAGGGCATTCAGGACAATCTCTTTTGTCATCTGGGGTTGCATTGACCAGCCGATAACTTTCCGGGAGAACAGGTCAACAACCACGGCCAGACACAGTCAGCCTTCGTGGGTCCGGATGTGGGTTATGTCCGTTACCCAACGCTTATCTGACGCGTACGGATTAAACTGCCGCTGAAGTCTGTTGAGCGTCACGATACTGGCTTCACCTTTGCGTGCCCGCGGGCTTCGGTAACCAACCTAGGCCTATATTTCGGCATGCTTCATCAGTCGCCAGACCCGGTCAACCCGCACTGTTGACCTGTATCACGCAGGTCGGGATGAATCTTGCGGTAACCAGAGACGCAGCCTGACTCAAGCCAGACTGTTTGATCTCTCCGGTCAGCATCTGGTCTGCCTGGGGTCGCTGTGAATACGGCAGCTGAAGCTAGGCATAAAATCCACTCGGATGAACATCCAGAACCCGGCAGAGCAAACGAACAGGCCAGCAACAGCTGTCGTCGCGCATAAAGGCGTATCTCAGTCGGACAGCTTTGCGATGTACGCCGCGATTTTTTTAATATATATCTCTTCGGTAACCCGCTTTAGTTCTTTCTGGAGTCGGCGGATCTCAGACAGGGTATCGGACTGAGTTTTATTGGCTGATGAATCAGGGCCGTACTTTTTATCCAGACATAGAGGTTGTGCGTGGCGATATCAGGACGGGTGGCGACACTTACAATGGAATGACCACGAAACCGCCTGATAGACCGCCTCAATTTTGAACTCTTAGGGATAACGTTTACCGCTTATGGGCACCTCTCTTTTAAGTCATCTTAAAAGATCCTGAGGTGTCTGATTCAGCCGTGACTGCCGCACAAATCCAGCATCTCCTGTGTTTCTTCAAATATGCCGATGAGCGAGCCTGCCACTGTTTTTCCGCCACAGACGAGCTGAGGATTGGTTCGACTGGACCAAGATACCTGACAAGAACTAAAGCTCCCTGAGGCGCAGGTGTAGTGACATAAGGATTCAAATCATGAAACTACGGTACGATATCAATAATGATGGCAAATTTATAGGCCATTTGTCCCATGGATTTTGCGTCTGAAGAAATCACCATATTTTTTGCGCTGAGTTTACGGGCATCTCTTCTTTACCGGGTGAACGTCTAATCAGGGGTACATCAGCGCCATAAGATCCAGATAACCAAGCCTTGCAACAGGAATGCTATCTTCCTTCCCCGCTGTTATAGCGGATAATTAAGATTTTAAATAACTGTTTGTATTGACATGCTTTTATGCAGAACCTGAGTCAGCGTTATTTTAACAATATCTTCAAACCTGCATTGCTCTTTAATTTAAAAGCATCATAAAGGGATAACATGATTAACGCGGCGATACCAATAAAGGAAACATTGATATTGCTGTGAGTGAGGCTGACGTTACCGGACCAGAACATAGAGGCTCGCAGTAAAAGTGCAGCGATAGCAACGCCTGCACTCATGCTGAACTGAAAGAAAATGCTGAAAATTATTGATGCATCGCTCATTTTATTTTGTGGAATATCTGCAAAACCAACACTGTTATAACAACTAAACTGTAAAGAGCGTGACAGACCACCAATAAACAGAATAAGAGCTATAACGTAATAATCCAGTCCGGGGTTGATAAACAGCAGGCTTAACATTGATACAAAGCTGATGGTCCCGTTAACTATTAAAACGCGTTTAAAACCCCATCGCTTCATTAGCCAGGTGGTTGCAGGCTTCATTGCCAGATTTCCTGCAAAGACCCATAGCACCATACCTCCGGCTTGAGCAGCGCTCCAGTTAAAAGTGAGCTGAAAAAGTAATGGTAATAAAAAAGGAATGGCATTGATTGATGCCCTGAACAGCGAGCCGCCGACTATGGTATTCCGGAAAGTATCAATTCTCAGTGTTGAAAAAGGCAGCAGTGGATTTGGATAACGTAGACTGTGGTTATATGTCTTAAAAGCACATAACACCCCGGTAGTTAATAATATGATGCCACTAAGAAATTCAGCCTGTCCCAGGCATTCAAGCGCGATAATCAACGTTGTGAAGGCTGCAGATGTGTAAAGGTAACCGCGAACATCTAAGCGACGGACTTCAACATTTTTTAGCTGTGGTACAAGGTAATATGTTGCGATGACTGTCAAAAGCCCGAGCGGGATGTTCAGCCAGAAAATCCAGGGCCATTGTCCGTAAGTGACAATGAACCCACCAAGAGGCGGTCCCAGTACTGGCGCAATTAGTCCTGGCCAGGTAATCAGAGCAATTATCTTTATTATGTCCTTTTTTCGGTGACCCGTAAAATCACCATTCGGCCAACCGGCACCATCAGCGCCCCTCCGAAACCCTGCAGAATACGACTGAGAGTGAACTGTGTCAGGCTGTCACTCATACCACATAAAACTGAAGCAACTGTAAAAAGGAGGATGGCTGAGGCAAATATATTGCGTGCGCCGTATCGCTCTGCCAGCCAGCCGCTTAGAGGAATACCTACTGCAACTGCTAACAAATAGGCGCTGATTCCAACATTCAGCACCACAGGACTTATCAAAAAATCTTTTGCCATCTGGGGTATAGCGGTTGTAATTACTGTTGCATCAAGGTTTTCCATAAAAAAGGTTACGGCTACCAGCAACGCAAGAGCGTAATTACTGCGAGCTTTTACACCATTACAGGCCATGTATTTCATCCTTATTCCAGTCTTAACACACTTTTTATGAATCCATGCTCTGACTGGCGCATATTAGTAAAAACCTATTAATCAATAAGATATATGTATATTTAGGTAGGTGTAGGGCTTGACTTCACTATTCTACATACCTAGATTATAAAGGTATAGATAAATTGTTACATACGTATCTTTTGTTGTTAATTATCTGTAACTAAAAGCGTTCATGATGCAGGCTTCAAATTACACCATGGACATTGTAAGCACATTTTCTACACATCTATTGAGCTTATCCATGAATTCATCACGTGAAGGAAGTGCCCGGCATTCGCGCCTGCGAACGCTGGGAATGTTGGGGTTTGGCCTGTTGCTGATCCTGTCTGGTGCCGTACTGGCAGTCCTGGGATTTAACCTCGTTAAGCTTTCAGGTAGTCCATATTATTTAATTACAGGCATTGCCTGGGTCATCATTGGGCTCATGCTCTTATCTCGCTGGATCGTTGGTCTTTATTTTTATGCCTTAAGTTTTATCGCAACACTGATATGGTCACTCTGGGAATCGGGTTTAAACGGCTGGGCACTCGTCCCGCGTCTTGATCTTGCTCTTATGTTTTTGATTTTCGCTGTGTTACTAATGCCAGCCAAACAAACTGACGGAACCAGAGGATACCGGCGTTACGGTGTTGCCTTGCTTGTTTTGACAGTTATAGGGTTAGGCATTGCTATCCCGATAGCTCAAAAGCCCTACCCTGTTGAAGCCGCGAATACCCAGGCTGGAAACTATTTTGATGATGCAATTGTACCTGCAGCACAGGACTGGCCGACTTATGGTGGCGGTCACGGTGCGCAGCGTTTTTCGACCCTGACACAGATCACACCTGAAAACGTAAGTCATCTGAAACGAGTCTGGGAGTACCGTACTGGAGAAGCGCATACGCCTAATTTCGGTAATGAGCTTACGCCCATCAAAGTGGGTGATGTGGTTTATGGTTGCACTATTCGTCATAAAATTTTTGCTATCGATGCTGCAACTGGAAAAGAGAAATGGATGTTCGATCCAAAAACGCCGACAGCATATTCTCCGCCCAATTCCGCTTGTCGCGGTGTAGCTTATTACGCTAATCCGCAAGCCATGGCCGGCCAGGCGTGCGCTGATCGTATCATTGTCGGTACACTGGATGCCAAACTGGCAGCTGTTGATGCTCGTACAGGTGAACTCTGTCAGGATTTCGGCCATCATGGCTTCGTCGATCTGATGAATGGTATGGGACAATGGCCTGCAGGTATCGTTTCTGTTACAGCTGCGCCTACTATTGTGCGTGGCGTTGTCGTAACAGGTCAGCAGGTTATGGACGGGCAATTACGAGAAGCTCCTTCTGGTGTGGTACGTGGTTTTGATGCTGTAACGGGTCAGTTACGCTTTGCCTGGGATATGGAGCAGCCTGACATCAAAACTGTGCCTGCGGAAGGTAAAACGTACTCTCTGGGCACGCCTAATATGTGGTCTACCGCAGTGGCAGATGAAAAGCTTGGTCTGATTTATTTGCCTATGGCTAATTCTGCTGGTGACTATTACAGTTCCACACGCACGGCCGAAGAACGTAAGTACAGCTCTTCTGTTACCGCTCTTGATGTCACAACAGGTAAGCCGCGTTGGGTATATCAGTTTGTCAAAAATGATGTATGGGATTACGACACGCCGGCACAGCCAAGTTTGGTTGATTTTCCAACCGATAAAGGATTAGTTCCTGCCTTAATCGAGACGACAAAACAGGGCGATTTATGGGTTCTGGACCGTCGCACTGGTCAGCCACTTCATAAGGTAGTTAATCAGTCAGCCCCACAAGGCGGTGTGGAACCATCTGAGCGGGCCACAACGCAGCGTCGTTCACTCTACAGCCATACCCCAAAACCAGATCTAACTGAAAAAATGATGTGGGGAATATCACCCATCGATCAACTGGTGTGCCGTATTCAGTATCGGGCTGCTAACTACCAGGGGATCTATACGCCGCCAAGTGCTGACAAACCCTGGATTGAATACCCCGGTAACAACGGTGGCTCTGACTGGGGAAGTATTTCAGTGGATGTCAATAATGGAATAATCATTGAAAATTATAATGATTTGCCAAGTTATTCAAAGCTGATACCCCGTGCAGTTGACGATGCGATGGGCGTTTTTTGGTTGGGCGATAAGCGATACAAAAATCCTCCACCGGGTCGTAATCGTCCTCAAGCCGGACTGCCATATGGACAGGATGTCAATACAGGCTGGGTTTCAAACATAGGTGTAATTTGCAAACAACCGCCCTTCGGTATGATCAAAGCCATTGACCTGGCCACCGGTAAGACTTTGTGGGATCGTCCTTTAGGCACGGCTGAGCGAAACGGTCCGTGGGGACTGCACTCAATGTTACCATTGCAGATTGGTTTGCCTAATAATGGTGGCGTGTTGACGACCCGAAGTGGCCTGGCATTTGTTGGGGCCACTACCGATGATTATCTTCGCGTAATTGATGTTAAGACAGGTGAAACATTATGGAAAGATGAACTACCTGCAGGCGGTCAGGCAACACCTATGACCTATGAAGTTAACGGCCAGCAGTTTGTCATAATCATGGCAGGTGGCCATCACGGCATGATGACGCCAGAAGGCGATTACGTCATTGCTTACGCTTTACCAAAAAAGTTTGATTTAACAGAATGCATAAGGCGACAGGGAGAGTCGCCTTTATTATTTATACACGTTTACTATCTTCTCGCCCCCGCAATTTTGCCCTTCGTACTTAAAAGTAAAGGTTCCGTTATTGAATTCTACCGGAATGCAATGTGATGTTCATCACGTAAGGTTGACAGTTAAATTCAATATACCTAGATTGTCTATGTATAGGCGTGCCTACCGCATTTGCTGATGTCCATATGATCAACAGCATCTTGCAAGTAGCCTGAATTCCACAGTAAAAGGAGTTAGTATGGGCAACCAAGATCAGGGAACAGAGACAAATCACAACGTAGCTGTAAAATGTTTATTGCGCCTTGCACCGGTTAAGTCCGAAGAAGTTCAGGCGCTACTGTGGTGCATAATTTATATTTTCTGTGTCTTGTCTTCTTATTATGTATTGCGTCCCGTCCGCGATACATTAGGGATTGACGGTGGTATACACAATCTGCAATGGCTGTTCAGTGCAACTCTCATTGTCATACTTACCCTGAATATCCCCTTCGCTGCCTTATCAAGAAAATTACCCCGAAGCTGCTTTATTCCTCTTGTGTACCGATTTTTTATTGTCAATCTTGTTGTGTTCGCGGGGCTTATGTATTGGTTGCCTATAGATGAGCGCGTCTGGGTAGGACGAGTGTTTTTTGTCTGGGTGTCCGTTTTTAATCTTTATGTGGTGTCAGTTTTCTGGTCGCTGGTATCAGATATTTTTTCCCGGGAACGGGCCAGCCGCCTGTTTGCTATTATGGCTGCGGGGGCGACGCTCGGCGCCATTATCGGCTCAGCATTAACAACGCTTTTAGCGCATCGCTTAAACACCTATGGATTGTTCATACTTTCAGCTGTATTGCTTGAATGTGCAGTTTACTGCGTAAAGCATCTCAGCGTGTTTACGCATCTCTCTCAAAGCAGTGAATACAGAACTAATAATGAAGCCGCTCAGGATCAAAATCAGCCTCTTGGTGGCGGTGTTTTTTCCGGGATAGCACGTATATTCAGGTCAACTTATTTACTGAATATCTGTCTCTATATGCTGCTTTTTTCCATTACCTCTACGCTGGTTTATTTTCGTCAGGCGGAGCTGGTGCAAAGTCTGTTTCAGCATAATGATGACCGTACCGCCTTCTTTGCGATGACCGATCTGGCTGTCAATCTGCTTACGCTGTGTACTCAGCTCTTCATTACCAGCCGTCTGTTAATGCGTTATGGAACACGTATCGTGCTCGGGTTATTACCCTTTATCACTATGCTGGGTTTTGCCAGCCTTTCGTTATGGCCCGTAACCTGTTCAGTTGTTATTTTTTCAGTCCTGCGTCGTGCGAGCAATTATGCGCTTGCAAGGCCGGCTCGAGAGGTGCTGTTCACCGTCCTGAATCGTGAAGATAAATACAAAGCCAAAAATGTTATTGATACCGCGGTATACCGTGCCGGGGATCAGGTCGGTGCATGGAGTTGGATGGCGATGGGGGAGCCGGGCTGATCGGTCCCTTAATGATTTGGGTAGCCCTGCCTGTCTCTTTGATTTGGTTTATTAACAGCCAATGGCTGGGCAAAAAACAGAGTTCACTGGAAGAACATACATTTAAACTGACAAAAGAGAAATTGCATGAAAACAGACACTATTAATGGCGAAACGGTTCCTGCTATTGGCATGGGAAGCTGGCACCTGGGGCAGGGACGACATTCAGAGTCCGAAGAGATTGAGGCATTGCGAACTGGCATCAGTATGGGGTTACGCGTAATAGATACGGCCGAAATGTACGGAAGCGGAAAATCTGAAACGCTTATCGGAAAAGCACTGACAGGTTACAGAGATAAAGTATATCTGGTGTCGAAGGTATATCCCTGGCATGCCAATCGCCTGATGATGGAACGTGCCTGTAATGCAAGCCTCAAGCGCCTGAATACAGACACACTGGATCTCTACCTGCTGCACTGGCGACTGGGTAGTATGTTATCCGAAGCGGTCAGTGGATTTGAGAAACTGAAACAACAGGGTAAAATCAAAGCGTGGGGCGTTTCAAACTTCGATGTTGACGATATGGAAGATTTGTTTGATGTTGACGGTGGAAACCAGTGTGTAACTAATCAGGTTTTCTATAACCCCGCCAGCCGCGGTATAGAGTTCGATCTTATTCCCTGGTGTGATCAGCATAACATATCCATGATGGCTTATTCTCCTCTGGGAGGAGAAGGTACTTCACTGCTCCGGCATCCTTTTATTACTCAACTTGCGGCGAAATACCAGACCGGGCCCTCATCAGTTCTGCTTGCCTGGGCAACTCGAAATGGAAAAATGATAGCAATTCCTGAATCGGGTGAGGCTGCACACATCAGAGAAAATGCGGAAGCTTTATCACTTGTGATCCAGCCAGATGACCTTAAGGCAATGGATAAAGTTTTCCCGCCACCATCCAGTAAAGTAGCACTGGAAACACGTTAGTCTAGCGGGGTATGGCATTTTGCCTTCTTAACTAGTGCCTGACCTTTCTCCAGAGTGCGCACATGCTTCGGCTGCAAAGTTTTAAATGGATCATGCGAACCACAAGTACTGACACTGCAATCATTTCGAATGCATGGTAATACGTTGATGCACCGGTTGAGATATAAACATTCCATAACAAAGCAAGAGTCAGCGCAAATGAAGTAGCCTGACAGGCTATCATCGGAGTACAGAGCCAGTGATAAAGCGGCGCTCCGTTGAGATTACTGCGCTGGATCCCTAATAAGCCAGCCCAGGCCACGCCACCGCTGACAAGTGCTGCGAAAATAGCCGGTCCACCCTGATGACCACTCAGGCAGGTTAAGACGCCCAGAATAATGGAGAGAATTATTCCCATATTCATCAGCAATGTATTACGAAGTTTTTGAGTGATCAAAACGGCTGAAAACTCTGCAGCTAAAGTCTGAGGAGAGCCGAACCGCTGGGTTACCTGCAAAGCAGCCTGCTCTGGAGAGCTTTGGCTGCATTCAACAGCTTCATAAAAATGCTCGCTGATTTCCAGACAGATATTTTTTGCGTATTTGTGTTCAAAGCGCAGCTCATGCTCTAACTCACGAAGATAGCGTTGCGCGGGTTCAGGAAGGTCAGCAGACATCAACATGTTAGGACCTTTGCAGTAAAGAGGATACGGCCACCGAATAATCGTTCCATGCCTGCCGTTTTCTGGTTAACTCTTCTCTGCCGTCAGCAGTGAGTTGATACACACGACGCTTGCGCTTTGACGCAGCGATCTCCCATTCCGCCTGAATCAGGCCACGCTGCTCCATACGATGGAGGAGGGGATAAACGGTACCTTCCTGGAAGGATAATACGCCCTCGGTTAACTCATGGATCAACTCTATAAGAGCGTATCCATGACTCGGACCTCGCTCCAGAGCAGCCAGAACCACCATTTCTATATGGCTTTTAAGGTTGTCATCGGCACTGCTTCTCATAGTCGTAATCCATGTTAAAAGTTTGAAACAAACGTAATCACTATAACACCTTGACTTCATCAGGCTGCATACCTAGTTTATCTAGGTATTAAGAATGGGATGTGACACGGCTTTTTGCAAACACATTGTCTGCACTCATTTTAATCCAGTCTGCAGGAGTCAGTAATGGGACATTTCACTCGCCGGTATTTTCTGAAAACGTCAGCCTTGCTGGCTTTTGCCACCCCATCATTAACAGTGAAAGCAAAAGGCAATTCACCACTGCCTCTCCTTACGCTTGCGAAGCAGTGGATTGCAGCACCTGAGGACTGGATCCCTAACCATCCTTCACTGCCAGTAATGCATTTTCGTGCCACCAATCGTATGCCGGAGGCACAGCACACCGTACTGACAAGGCTTACACATGCCGGATGGCATACGCAGTGGAAGTCTGTGCCTTTCTCTTATCAACACTTTCACAGCAAGGCACACGCCATTTTTGTCGTTGCTGCAGGAAACGGAAAAATGCAGTTAGGAGGAGAGCGAGGAGAGGTGATTCATGTCGCGCAGGGCGATTTGCTTTTTTGCCAGCCGGCACCGGACAGATATTACGACAAAGCAGCAAAGACTTTCAGGTCCTGGCATTTTACCCCGACGGGCAGCACTGGGATGTATGTCGCAGTAGTCTGTCAGCAAGCGCGCAGAAAAAACAATCAGCTCTTCCACTGACACGGAGAAGCCGGAGGCTGTTCAGGTCTATGGCTCCGGCAATGTTAAAAGCGTAATAGCAAAAATATCAATCTGAAGACGAAAAAAGGAACTGAAAATGAGCAGTAGGGAAATTCTGGTTATCGCGAAATTTACTGCGCAGGCAGGTAAAGCGGATGAGCTTTCTGATGCCATCAAACGTTGCATTGAGCCCAGCCGTGCAGAAGCAGGAAATGTTCATTATGGCCTGTACCGCAGTGTGGAAAACAGGCATGTGTTCATTATTCATGAGACATGGAAAAACCGGGGTGCAATCGATTTTCATTTGGAACAGAGTCATTTTAAAACGCTGATTAAAGAAACCAAGGTACTGATTTCCTGTGAACCCGTAATCAGCACTATCAGTCTCTGAATCTGACAGGAGAAATAATCACAATGATCCCGCATAAAGGCGCCGTATTGCTGGCCGGCTTACTGAGTCTGTCTGGAACCGCACTGGCCGCACCCTTCACCCTGCACTCAACCGACTTCAATAACGCAGGTAAACTTCCGGTCTCAATGGGAGGAGGAGGGGAATGCTCAGGAAAAAATATTTCACCTCAGCTGGGCTGGAAAAATGTACCGGCTCATACAAAAAGCCTGGTTCTTCTCATAGAAGACCCACAGGGAGCAAATGGTCTGGGTGTCACACATTTTTAGGATACGGCATCGAAAACAGCCGCAATCATTTCGACAAAGGGGATTTGACTAAAGTTAACGGCTACACGTCGGGAACCAATACTAAATCTGTTCAAGGGTATTCTGGTCCTTGCCCGCCAGTAAATGCTGATATTCATAATTATAATTTCACTTTAATTGCCACAGACATTCCACCTGCAATGCTCGAAAAAGGACTCACTAAAGATGCCGTTATGCTTAGCCTTAAAGGGCACGTATTAGGTTCAGCTGGTTTAGTTGGACAATATATTCTCCCAAAAGCAGGGAACAAATGATGCCAGAGATTATCGTCCATATGGCGAGTGGCCGAACGCGCGAGCAGAAAGAAAATTTAATGAAAGGAATTTACAGGGCTGTAAAAGAGAGTCTGGATGTTCAGGACAATTATATCGTTGTCTCTTTAATTGAGACGCCTCAGGAAAACAAGTCCCGGGGTGGGGTTCCTTTTTCAGAACTTTAAGCGCAGGAAAGTATAATGCTTGTTTTAATCTCGGGTGCCACATCTGGATTTGGATGGGATCTGGCGCTGCGTTTTGCACGACAGGGGCACCATGTTATTGCAACAGGGCGTCGACAGGCTAACCTCGACAAACTGAAACTTGAGGGTGGCGATAATATTTACACGCTCGCTCTGGACGTGACCGACGAAGCAGCGGTAAATGGGTTGGTTAGATCGTTGCCTGATGGCTGGCAAGACATTGATGTACTGGTCAACAATGCCGGGCTGGCACTGGGTCTGGAGCCCGCCCAGCACGCTGATATGGGCGACTGGAACACAATGATTGATGTCAATGTTAAAGGGTTGGTGCATTTAACACGTGTCATATTGCCCGGCATGGTCTGGCGCAACCGGGGGCACATCATTAATCTGGGCTCAACGGCAGGAAGCTGGCCCTACGAAGGGGGAATGTCTATGGTGCCACAAAAGCTTTTGTTCGTCAGTTCAGCCTGAACTTACGTACCGACCTGTTTGGTACGGCGGTGCGGGTTACAAACATTGAACCCGGACTTGTTGGCGGAACAGAATTTTCAAACGTCCGCTTCAAAGGAAATAATGATAAAGCGCAGCAGACATATCAAAATACTCAGCCGTTAATGCCGACTGATATTACCGAAGCTATTTGGTGGGTGGCAAATCTGCCTCCACACATTAACGTCAATTCGCTTGAAATGATGCCGGTATGTCAGTCCTACGCAGGATTACGGGTTATGAAAAACGCATGAAAAAAGCCACTTCCTGTTGAAGTGGCTATATGTTTTAGACACTATTATTTAGCTGGATCAAGCGATTCACGGACTTTGGCTACATCTTTATCGGAAACTGCAGAGGCATTATTTGCCCATCCGCTACGCACAAACGAAGCCAGTGCAGCAACCTGCTCATTATTTAGACGTGAGGCAAAACCCGGCATTCCCATCACAGAAGGCGCGTTGATGGTTGACGGTGTTTCAGCACCCTTAAGTATAATATTGATCAGCCCTCCCGGATTGTCTGCAAGCACAATATCGCCTCCATTAAGCCGCGGGAATATGCCCTTCGCACCATTACCATCAGTCCAGTGGCAAGCTTCACAATTGTTCATATAAAGCATCTGCCCTTCACTGAGATTATGTCCCTTAGTCAGGAAATCGGACGTTTGACGAGTTGCAGCAACAGCATCAGGACGACGATTCGACTCAGGAGTGTCTGCCGGAAGCGATTTCAGATAGATTGCAATAGCGTTGAGATCCTCATCGGACATGTGCTGCATGCTGTGCTCAACCACGCCGGTCATTTCACCGCCGACTGATGCAAAATCATTACGACCTGTTGACAGATATTCCGTAATGTCTTTCACGCTCCAGGCCGGCATACCGCGCAGGGGAGGAACTGGCCAGTTATTCAGTTCACCACCGGACAGATATTTGCTATCGGAATCATTCAACGCTTTTTCCTGCATGCCTATTCCGCGTGGCGTATGGCAACTGCCGCAGTGCCCCAGCGTTTCAACCAGATATTTTCCGCGATTAAGCACTGTCGAGGCCTGATTTTGTGGAGCAAAAGGTTTATCGTCAGTAAAAGCAATATTCCAGAACCACATACCCCATCGCTGATTAAATGGGAAAGAGAGCGACGTTTCTGGTGCCTTTTCCGGGACAGGTTTAACGCCTTTCATAAAATAAACATACAGCGTGTGAATATCATCGTCAGTAATGCCACGATAATCAGGATAAGGCATAGCAGGATAAAGATGTTTTCCGTCACGACGGATCCCTTTACGCACTGCCTCTGCAAAATCCTTTTCACTGTACATACCTATCCCGGCTTTTGGATCCGGAGAGATATTGGTGGAATAAATCACGCCCATAGGGCTCGCAATGGCCAGGCCTCCGCCAAATTCTTTACCACCTGCAATAGAATGGCAGGCGGTGCAGTCTCCCGCGCGCGCAAGATATTCCCCTTTTGTAATTAGCGAAGCATCCTGGCTGTCCCCCGCCAGAGCTTGCTGCTGGAAAAAGTCATGAATCCGGCGATCAGCAGATAACGAAAGGTAAATTTCATGATCATTTCCTTACGCCTGAACCAGCGGGCCGGGGTTAATCAGATACTGTTCCCGTATTGCTTTTGCTGACCAGTAAGCTAATCCTGCTACCATAGCGGTCGGGTTAGCATAAAAGTTCTGAGGGAAAGCGCAGGCTCCCATCACAAATACGTTATGCACATCCCAGCTCTGTAAATAACGGTTCAGTGCTGAGGTTCGGGGATCGTTGCCCATAATTGCTCCGCCAGCATTATGGGTATTAACGTAGTTTGGTGAGCTTGCGAAGTGGCTGTCCATTTTCAGAATATTGTTTGAATACTCAGTCGGATTAAGATGTTTGGTAATGGCCTCCATCTTTTCTTTCATGAACTGAAGCATGCGCAGATCGTTCTGAACAAAATCATATGTCACACGTAGTAATGGCATGCCGAAACGATCTTTATAGACCGGGTCGAGATCAAGATAGTTACCACGGGTGGCCATGTTAGTACCTTCAAGTTTGATGCCCATGGAATGGCCATAACTTTCTTTAAGGCCTTTTTTCCAGCTTCTTCCCCAGCTACCGGCTTTCTTTTTAACAGGTGCCGCCATTGGCGTGCCCGTCGGCTGAGAACTGTAGATTTTTGCACCACCGATAAAGCCCAGAGCCGCGGTATCAACACTGCCGGTACCAAAATTACTGATAACCGTACCTGTTGGTCCGGCCGTGGCAAATGGATTGAATTCCATATTATCGAAAAAGAGTGTAAAACCGCCGCCATACTGGTGTGTATAGTTGCGACCGATTACGCCTTCTTCGGTTATTGGATTGTAAGGCTTGCCAATAGAGGAATTCAGCAACAGACGAACGTTATTCAGTCCAAATGTTGAAAGAATAACAATGCTGGCAGGCTGGAAAATTTCATCGCCATTTTCATCTATGTAAGTCACACCGGTGGCTGTTTTACCATCTGTATGTTTTTCCACCCGGATGACATTTGCTCGTGTTTTATAATCGAAGTTCGGATGTTGCTTAAGTCGATCAAGGATAGCTGTTTGTGGAGATGCCTTTGAATAGTTCAGGCAAGAGTAAAACTGGCAGTATCCACAATAATTGCAGGGCGCAATTTGCTGGCCGTAAGGGTTAGTGTATGGCACTGAAACGGCAGCAGACGGCATTGAGTATGGATGGTAACCCATTTCCTGAGTGGCTTGTCTGAACAGCGCGCTATTCAGACTGTCCTCAAGTGGTTTATTAGGGAACGGGTTAGAACGCGGGCCTTCAAACGGGTCACCACCGGGCTGAATAACACCGCGAAGATTGCCCGTTTCGCCTGAAGATCCACATACTTTATCAAAAAATCCATATGTGGCTCAATATCAGCCCAGTCAACGGGAAAGTCTTCAATGCGCAACTCTTCATCCAGCGCACCGCGTTTAAAGTGCTCTTCTGCATAGGTTTTCATTTTAAGGTCAAGAGGCGTCGGACGTGTGATCATCCCGGTCCAGTGCAGACCGGCACCACCTACTCCGTCACCGAGACGGAATGCCCCCAGCTCACGCATCGGTAGGGCTGTATCTGCAGCTGTATGTCTGATAGTAAACGCAGCGTCGTGCGGACTCTGCATAATTTTATGGCGTTTGGTAAAAGCCAGCTCGTCGGCAGGTTTGGGGTAGGCGTAGTCAATATTCAACCTGTCTTCACCACGTTCGAGTGCGCGAACTTTAAGTCCTGCTTGGACCAGTTCAATACCCATGATTGCGCCTGTCCAGCCTAGTCCAACGATGATGACATCAACCGGGTCATTGGTTTTTTCATTTTTTAATCCAGAAAGAATCAGGCTTGATCGCCACTCAGGGAAACGGGCCCCAGTGGATATTTAACGTTATGAATCTTTATCCACTGAGGGAAACTGGCACGGGCACCAGGAAAGTTAATCATTTTCCAGGCAGCCATATTTTTATTGCCCCCATAAATTGGGTCTGCCAGATAACCTTCTTTTGTATTTTCAAGCAGCCTCATAAAGAAGTACTTGGCATTAAGATCGGCTTCACCAAATTGTGACAAATCAATAGTATTACTTTCCAGGTCATGTAAAACCTTATCTTTCGTTCTGATCGGGAGATCGCAGAAAGGCAGATTATATTTAATGCGGGTATATTGATTGGTAAGGGCTATTCCCTTGCGATAGAGCACTTGTAGATTAAATGGCATCTGATAGCCAAACAGCAGACTGGCATGACTGTTAAACGGACCCTCCATATACCAGTCTTCACCTTTACCATAGGGAGTAAGCATCTGCTTATCGATAAAGACTGGAACATGAGTATCAAGAGCACCTGGAAGTTCAAGATCAGATGGAATTAGCCTGTCACAGGCAGCGAGGATAAATTTCCACTCTTCAGCATTAAAAAATTCAGGTTGATAATTTTTTAGTTCTTCGGCTGCGGTGGGCACTGCTGCAAAAACACTACTCACGCCGCCTTTCATTCCTAATGAGGCGATACCAATCAGAGACCCAATAATAAAAGGTCTTCTGCCGATGCCAATTTTTTCGTTTGCCATTTACTACATGCTTCTCAATATTTATGTTTATTTATTTTCGTTTTGCCTGGTGTTTGATAGTCATTAATTAAAGTTAATACTTTCTTCTATCCTGGCTTGCCTGCCTGATTAAATCATTAACTCAGTTCGAAACAGGCTAAACGATCCGGTAAAACGATAAAAAACCTTGCGGGTAATGTTATTGTTTTGTGACGGCGCATGTTAAGCGTAAAAGTGTGAATTTATCATTATTAAATATTTATATAAACTATTTAAATAATTGGAATTTTAATAAGTTTAATTTAATCAGATAGTTAAATTTATTTCGATTTTTATTGGTTACATTTATACGTGGTTATTTAATTCAGGAAATATTTGTGGTTAGTTAAAATACAACACAAGGTCTTGCATCATTTAACATATGGGTGAAATTTGTTCCGCAGTTGCTGGATATTTAAACACAAGGGTGGCTTGCCGGGAATTTTCTCTAAATTACCTGATGCCGAAATGCAGGCATTTGGATTATTAAAGGTAATTTGAAATGGAATAATGCTTTCCTGAATAACAGGAAAGCATTAGGTTATTTAATGAGTATGGCACGAATGTCGTTGACGTTTGTGAGAGTTGGTCCGGTTATTACTAAATCTCCGATGGAGTGGAAATAACTGTAACTGTCATGTGCATCAAGGTAAGAGCCGGCAATGAGACCATTATGCTTACCACGAGCCAGCGTATCGGGATAGACAATTGCGCCAGCGGCATCTTCAGTACCGTCAATACCGTCACTGTCGCCTGCAATAGCCCATATTCCCTCTTCTCCCTGTAACGCACAGGCCAGACTCAGCAAGAACTCAGTATTACGTCCGCCTTTTCCTGCCTTACCGCCATTAACTGTTACTGTCGTTTCGCCTCCGGACAGTAAAACGGCAGGTCCAGACAGCGGCTGACCATACTGCTTCACGGAGCGTGCAATACCGGCCATCACAATCGCCGCCTGTCGGCTTTCACCCTCAATTGCATCCCCCAAAATCATCGGCGTAAAACCATGCCGACGAACTGCTTCTGCTGCAGCCTGCAGCGCAAGCGAAGGGGTCGCAATCATTCGGGTATCACAGTCAAAGGTAGTGGGCTTCGCAGGGCAGCTGAGCGCGTGCTGAACCGGTTCAGGAACGTCGATTCCATAGCGTTCAAGCACCTTCAACGCCTCTTCAGGCATACTGTTATCCGGTACCGTAGGGCCTGAAGCCACATCAGAAGGATTATCCCCAGGGACATCGCTGATAATCAGGGTTACCACCCGTGCTGGTTGCGCCATTGCCGCCAGCTTTCCACCTTTAATTGCGGAAAGATGACGGCGCACCAAGTTCATTTCTTTAATATTGGCACCGCTGTGAAGCAGAGCTCGAGTAATTGCCTGTTTGTCAGCAAGATTCAGCCCCGGTGCGGGCAGGGCCATCAGGGATGATCCGCCGCCTGACATCAATGCCAGCACCAAATCATCTTCGGCTAAACCGCGAACAGCTTCGGCAATCAGCATTGCGGCTGTTTCACTCATTGCGTCGGAAACAGGATGCGCTGCTTCCAGAATACGGATACGACCCGCGGGCACGGAGTGACCGTAACGCGTCACTACCACGCCTGTAAGTTCCACATCCGGCCAGGCCGCATCTACCGCAGCAGCCATCGCTGCAGAGGCTTTACCTGCGCCAATCACCACACAACGGCCCTTCGGTTTTTCAGGCAGTGCCGGAGGAGTGACAGGCCCTGCAAGGGCGCTGTCAACGGCCTGCTGAAAGATGTCATGCAGAATTTCTGCGGCCTGATCATTTCTCATATTACGCTGTCTCTGCAATGGTGGCTTTGGACTTAATGAAATCAACGACGGCTTTGGTTACGTCTACAGTTTTAGCCGTGCCGCCTACGTCTGGTGTCAGCACGCCTTTTGAACATGCGAATTCAATACCTTCCATTACCAGGGCTGCAGCCTCATGCTCACCCAGATGTTCAAGCATCTGCACAGCTGTCCAAAAACTCGCGACTGGGTTAGCTACACCTTTACCGGTAATATCAAAAGCCGATCCATGGATTGGCTCGAACATTGACGGGAAGCGATGCTCCGGATCGATATTTGCTGTAGGCGCAACGCCAAGACTACCGGCCAGTGCTCCTGCAAGATCCGACAAAATATCGGCATGCAGGTTTGTCGCGACGATGGTATCAAGACTCTGAGGATGCAGTGTCATACGATGCGTCATGGCATCAACCAGCATTTTGTCCCATTTAACATCAGGGAATTCCTTCGCTACCTCAGCAGCGATCTCATCCCACATCACCATACCGTGACGCTGGGCATTGGATTTTGTTACAACAGTCAGCAACTTGCGTGGACGTGACTGAGCAAGTTTGAACGCGTAACGCATGATGCGAGTGACACCGACACGTGTGAATATTGCAACCTCAGTGCCGACCTCTTCTGGTAATCCTCTGTGTGTACGACCACCGTTTCCTGAGTACTCGCCTTCGGAGTTTTCACGCACGATAACCCAGTCTAAATCACCGGGTCCGCAGTTGCGCAGAGGAGGGGTGATGCCTGGTAAAATTTTAGTTGGGCGCACGTTCGCATACTGGTCAAAACCCTGACAAATAGGAAGACGCAGGCCCCAGAGAGTGATGTGATCCGGCACGTCAGGAGCGCCAACGGCCCCGAAATAAATCGCATCGAATTTCTTCAGCGTTTGAAGACCGTCTTCCGGCATCATCACGCCGTGCTTTTTGTAATAATCAGAACCCCAGTCAAAAGTTTCAATGTCAAACTTAAGCTGGCTATGCTGATGCTCCAGGGCCTGTAATACTTCGACGCCGGCTGAAATCACTTCAGGACCAATACCGTCAGCAGGAATTGCAGCAATTGAATAGTTACGCATGATGTTCTCCAAATACATTAATGAATTTTAGGGTGAGGAAGATCGATGGCCTGCGCTTTCTTATTACCTGCAGAAAGCCATAAAACGACCAGAGAAGAGATACCGAGTAAAGCAGCGACAAAGTAGAGACCCCATGTGTAGGAGCCGGTCTGTTGCCGAATCACACCAATCATCATTGGTCCAACAAAACCACCGAGATTACCAATTGAATTTATGGTTGCGATACCAGCGGCAGCGGCAGGACCGGAAAGAAACAGAGTTGGCATGCTCCATAATGGAGGCTTTGATGCGCTGATACCAACGGTGACAATTGTTAGCGCCAGGATAACCGTCAGGAGTGAACTGACGTTGCCAGCGTAAATAAGCCCACCTGCTGCCAGCAAACAGGCACCAATGACGTGCCAACTGCGTTCACCCGTGCGATCAGAATGGCGGGCCCACAGCACCATAGCTGCCACGCCAATAACGGCAGGAAAAGCATTGAGGAAGCCGATATTCAAAGAAGAGGCGCCAAAAGAATGGATAATTTGTGGTGACCAGATTCCCAGAGTGTACAGACCTGCTGATGTACCAAAGTAGACCAGTGCCAGCGCCAGTACACGACGATCTGCCAGACCGCGCCAGACGCTTGTATGACCCTGTTTAGACGCTCGTGCCTGCTCTTCCACTAACATAGTGTTCTGCAACCACTCACGTTCTTCATCGGTCAGCCATTTAGCTTTAGCAGGACGATCCGTCAGATAGAAAAGTACGACGATACCTAAAAGAACGGCCGGTATGGCTTCTATTACAAACATCCATTGCCACCCGGCAAAACCCAGCGCACCATGCATTTCCAGCAGAGCGGCAGAGATAGGTGAACCCAGTGCAGTAGATAATGGTGCTGCTGCCATAAAGATGGCGGTTACCTGTGCACGACGGGCAGCCGGAAACCAGTAGCTGAGGTAAAGAATAATACCCGGAAAGAATCCAGCTTCCGCTACGCCTAACAAAAAGCGAAGGGTATAAAAGCTGGTAGTTCCTTGTACAAAAGCCATGCATCCTGATACCAGTCCCCATGTAATCATCACACGGGCGATCCAGATACGAGCACCGACTTTATGTAAAATCAAATTTGAGGGGACTTCAAACAAGAAATAGCCGAGAAAAAATATTCCTGCACCCAACCCGAAAACGGTTGGGGAAAAACCCAGTTCCTGATTCATGGTTAATGCCGCGAAACCAATGTTTACACGATCAAGAAACGCGATGAAATAAAGGAGCATGATAAAAGGTATAATGCGTAAGGTAACTTTCCGCATCACCCTTTTTCGAGGGAGCTGTTCATATTTAAGTACTCCACGTTTATGTAGGGAAGAAGTTATTATTTTGTTGTCAAATCCAGTATGCAGTTTCGGCTGTACTTATCATCCACGCTGGTTTATATAAGTTATTTGAATAATGGTTTGGCGAGGTTAAATTTGGATATAAATCAATTACGTTGCTTCATAGTCGTAGGGGAAGAACTGCACTTTGGGCGGGCAGCCCAAAGAATGGAAATGATGCCTGCGTCACTAAGTCGCTTTATAAAATTGTTAGAAGATGACCTTGGCGTGAGATTGCTGAATCGCTCAACCCGAAATGTTGCTCTGACTAAAGAGGGGGCAGAGTTTTTTGATGAAGCCGTAAAACTGGTAAATCAGTTTGACCTTCTTGCGCGTCGTTTTAAGTCGGGAAAAAAATCGGCAGTAAAACATTACGAATCGGGGCCATGGACAGTGCAGCGCGAGGTATTATTCCGAAGTTATTAAATATTTTTGTTTTAGCTCATCCTGAAGCCGATATTCATTTGTCCGAAGATAAAACAATTAACCTCATTCCGCGCCTTAAGTCCGGGTGGCTGGATATAATATTTATTCGTCCTCCTGAAAGTCTTGATAGCCGGCTTGAAATGCGTTTTATAACATGGGAAACCTGTATGCTTGCGGTTCCCACAGGACACCGGCTTGCACAAAAATCAGTTGTAAAGATTCAGGATTTCAAAAACGAAGCCATGATTGTGCCAGAACGGCGCACCCGTCCACATAGCCATGATTTAACAATGAACGTGTTCAAATCTGCGGGATTAAGCCCAAATATTGCCCAGTTTGCGGAGGAGAAACAGACGATACTCAGCTTTGTATCGGCAGGTTTGGGGCTTGCAATCGTACCGACATCATTCAGAAATATTAATAATGACGGCGTCACTTATATAAAGTTAGAATTTGACGAAAAAGTCAAAAAGCTTCCACTTAGCGTAGCGTGGCTGAAAGGTAGTGATGAGTTAAACGTTCAGGCTTTACTGAAAATTCTCTCAGAAAACCATGGTGCGTTAATTAAAGATTTATGATTAAAGTTTATAACTTACTTGATTGTGTTTAGTTGATTTTTTCTGAGTCCGAAAGGTTAGCAGGTGTGTTATTTAATATTTAGTTAACAAAGATTGACATAATGGAGTTTGCAATAAATTTTATTTTCCATATTATGATTTAGAATGCTATGTTTATAATCCTTCAGTGTGTTTTTTGCCGTCAACATGACGGCTTTTTTTAACATAAAAAACATGCATAATTAAATCATTTTTTACATGCCAAAATAATTTCAAAAAACAAGATGATGTTTATATAAACTTGAGGATGTCCTCCTTAACACGAAGTATTTAAATTATTTTTATATTTTATGTGAACCATTAAAAATGAATGCATTTGCACAGAGAAAACACTCTCCCTTTTACAGAATAAATGATAATATCATGGTGTTATTATTTTTTTGGTTCCACATTTCTTATCTTTGTGACAGATGTTTTTGCTACTTTAATACAAAGAATTTATATAAAATAAATTAATATATTTATTAAAGAAACAAACATGAATTAAGTATAAAGATGAAGTTTTATTGCCGGACCATGCCGCTACTAGCGATGTTTTTCAAATTTCATTGTACAATGTTTCTTTAAGGGAATAGCTATTAATATAGCTCAGCGACTCACGCTCGATTTCCCGTTACAGTGCTTTGCACATGCTTTCAGCATGTCTGGTAACCTTAATTTTTCTTTCAGAGATTTCAGAACCGATATGAAAAAGTGAAGGAGAAACTGAATTCTTATGTTAAAAATTTATTGCCTTTCCTGGTCTTTTAAAGTGGACCCCAGAAAACAGCCATAAAAAAGGCCACTAAAAAGTGGCCGCATACATATGCATAATAACGATGTAATACGAACGCTCGTTCCCTGAGTGTTTCACGCCTTTATTTTAAAGCTATTAAAATTAATTTTCCTTCCGGCCAAGTAAAATATTCTGTAAAGATTGTGATCTTAATTAGCATTTACTGTTTTACCAGGTTTTACCAATATTAAACTGGAATTGCTCGGCTTTATCACTCTCATACTTTTTAACCGGCAGTGCATAAGAGAAAACCAGCGGCCCGAGTGGTGATTGCCATTGTAGCGCCACGCCGGTTGAAACACGGATTTGCGCCGGATCGCTGTAATCAGGAATACCCGCTGCCTGCGTTTCAGCCGTATTCTTCCAGCCAGTGTCCCACACCGTACCGGCATCGACAAACAGCGAGGTTCGCAGTGACGTCTCGTAACGCTCACTGACAAACGGCGTAGGCACAATCAGCTCTACGCTGGCAACTGCCATTGCATTACCGCCAACTGCATCATCAGATTTTTCCACAGGACAGGTACTGGTGCTGCTTTCACTGCCGTTGCAGCGATAGTAAGCCGTTTTTGGCCCGATGGTGTTGGAGGAGAAACCACGTACTGAGGTGGAACCACCCGCATAAAAGTTATCGTAGAAGGGTACTTCGCCGTTACCCAGCCCCTCTGCATAGCCTGCTTTTGCGCGTCCCATCAATACCCAGCGGTGGTCGCCACTGAGCGGCAGATAAGCATTAGCACTCAGCGTGCTTTTGAAATAACTGTTAGTAGAACCGGGCAGGGTAATCTTGGTATTAAACCCGGAGGTCACGCCTGAAGTCGGAAAGAATCCACGATCAAGTGAGTTATAGCTCCAGCCCGTACTGAAAAAGAAATCATTGGCGCTGAACGTTTCGTCGCTGCTGCCATCATCATCAACTGTACGTGTCGTCACGCCAGGATTAATCCCTGTGAATGAAGGTAGCGCCAGACGGATACCTGTGGCGACATATCGCTCAGGTGGTTATAAACATAGTCAAGACCGAAGTTGAGGCTGTTGTTTTCGCTGATGGGGAAGCCAAGAGTGCTGCCTAAATCCAGGCTTTTCAGGTTATATTCCGCCAGATCGTTATCTTCTGCGCTGTAATCGTTGTAGGAAAGTTTCCCGCCAAGGCTCACGCCATCTACCGTGAAATAGGGATCGGTCGCGGAGATTTCTACGTAAGTCTGATAATCATTTTTAGTCCCGCTGAAACCCACACTGTTACCGGTGCCTAGCCAGTTATCCTGCGTGACGCCAACCTGGAAGCTGACGCCGCTATCAGTGCCGTAGCCCACGCCAAAGTTGAAGGTACCGGTGTTACGCTCTTTCACTTTGTAAACCACATCAACCTGATCGGGCGAACCTGAAACGCGCTGCGTATCGACGTCAACAGTTTCGAAGTAACCCGTACGGTTTAAACGCTCTTTACCCTGTTCAACCAGATCGCTGCCCAGCCATGCACCTTCCATCTGACGCATTTCACGGCGCAAAACGGAATCTTTTGACGTGTTGTTGCCCTCAAAGCGGACATTGCGCACGTAATAACGGTTATCCGCGTCAACATTGATATGCAGCTTAACGGTTTTATCCGCATCGTTGATTTCCGGCTGGGTTACTACGCGCGGATAGGCGTAACCATAGCGGCCCAGCAGCTTCTTGATATCGTCTTCCATCTGCGTGACTTTGGTGCCGTTATACAGCTCACCCGCCGGGATTTTCGACAAATGCTCGATTTCCGCTGAGTGACCCGCCATGCTGCCGTTCACAATCACGCCGGCAATCTTGTATTGATCGCCTTCGTTGATGTTCACGGTGATATAGATACTTTTTTATCTGGCGTCAGGCTCACCTGAGTGGAATCGATATTGAAACGTGCATAACCCCGGTCGAGGTAGAAACTGCGCAGCATTTCGAGATCCCTCCCAGTTTCTGTTTCTGATATTTACGATCGCCGACAACGTTCCACCACGGCACTTCGTCGCGCAGCTGGAAACGGGAAATCAGCTCATCGGAACTAAAAGCCTTGTTACCGATGATGTTAATCTGCTGAATTTTTGCAGAAACACCTTCAGTAAAGATCAGTTTGAGATCGACACGGTTACGTGGCAGCGGCGTAACGACAGCTTTAACGCTGGCCGTATACTTACCGACGCTGAAGTAGAAATCTTCAAGGCCCTTCTCAATGGAAGAGATGGTGGTGCGGTCTAACGCTTCGCCGACGCGCACGCCAGAGGCCTCAAGATTCAGTTTCAGCTGATCTTCTTTTACCGCTTTGTTACCGGTGAAGGTAATGCTGGCAATGGTAGGGCGTTCTTTAACATGGACAATCAGAGTAGTACCGTCTCGCAGGACCTGAACATCTTCAAAGTTGCCAGTAGCGAACAGCGAGCGAATCGTATTTCTGACGTCATCGTCAGACACCGTATCGCCAACCCGTACCGGCATGCTCAACAGAGCCGCGCCGACGGCGACACGCTGTAGCCCTTCGAAATGTATATCCTTCACAACAAAATCGTCCGCACCCCAGGCTGCTGAGCTGGCCAGGATAAATAAGGCAAGAATGTTTTTTCTCATTAATATCTTAAAGCCTGTCTAATTATTCAAATGGCGTAAAAGTTGTATCAGGCGATAAGTGAAAATTTCTATTATCATGCCTGTGTCACTAATCGCTGGCCTGGCCCCGATTATTCACGTTAACAGACAGGTTTTACATACTATGATTCAATGCAGATGGCGGCATTTTCTCTTTTCTTACGGAGACATGTTAAATGTTAACAAAGAAATTAAATAAACTTTACTTAAAAATTGATTTACAATGATCGGCTGAAATAACAATCAATTTTTCCTCCATCTTTATTATCGAAATATTTTTTATAAAAAAGAAGACCAAGTTGATTTGCATTATTGTTGCAAGGAATTTCTGCTAATTAATCAGCAAAGATTCAGCTCTTAAAAATTTCACTAAAAATTTTTATCAGAAGCGTCTTTTGTCATAAATAGCCCAGTATGTGTGGTAGTAACTATCAATCCGTATCAAGGCACTAGTATGAAGCTCCTCACATTATATTATTGCTAAACTGAATTGACCGGGTTCAGGCTAAGGTGATATGGCCGTTAAATATACTGGCCTCCTATTTCATTCTGGTTTTCATGCTGTTTAATTGTCTGTTTCACACCCAAAGATTTCCTGGCTACAGGTCTGTAAATCAAACAGTGCTTTAAGCAAGCATCACCAGCTTGCGCACGGTCTCTTTCAAAAGTACCAGATCGTGCAGCCCGGCAATCAACAACGTCTTGAATCACTTTAAGCCGATTAACTTCGGCCATATGGAAAAACCTGAACCAGAAGCCGCCATAAAAGGTTCCTTATCAGGTTATCCGAAGCTTTCATGCTGGAATAAAGTGAGCAAAGATTTAACATAATCACAGCCTGTATTTAGTGCGCATAATGATAGTTATGTTCATTCCGGGTAGTTCTGCAAATTACCAGCAAGTACGGTGCATCGCCCAGACGTGATAGGGGCACTTCCGCTTTTCGCTCAAAGTTGCCCGTCATGCCTGCTTAAGAAATGAGTTTAACGTAGGATGTTTAATGAGATGGTCACTTCCTCCTTCCCGATACTACGCTGAGGATAGGCTTTCATTCGGAGAACTATCATGGAAAACATTGCGCTCATTGGTATCGATCTGGGTAAAAACTCTTTCCATATTCATTGCCAGGATCGTCACGGGAAGACTGTTTACCGTAAAAAATTTACCCGGCCAAAGTTGATCGAATTTTTGGCGACATGCCCCGCTACAACCATCGCAATGGAAGCCTGTGGCGGTTCTCACTTTATGGCACGCAAGTTGGAAGAGTTGGGCCATTTCCCAAAGCTCATATCACCACAATTTGTCCGCCCATTCGTTAAAAGTAACAAAAACGACTTTGTCGACGCCGAAGCTATTTGTGAAGCTGCATCGCGTCCGTCTATGCGTTTTGTGCAGCCCAGAACGGAATCTCAGCAGGCAATGCGGGCTCTACATCGTGTCCGTGAATCCCTGGTTCAGGATAAGGTAAAAACAACCAATCAGATGCATGCTTTTCTGCTGGAATTTGGCATCAGCGTTCCACGAGGAGCTGCCGTTATTAGCCGGCTGGGTACCCTTCTTGAGGACAGTAGTTTGCCTTTTTATCTCAGCCAGTTATTGCTGAGATTACAACAGCATTATCACTATCTTGTTGAGCAGATTAAAGTATTGGAATCTCAGTTGAAACGAAAATTGAACGAAGATGAGGTTGGACAGCGCTTGCTGAGCATTCCCTGCGTCGGAACACTGACAGCGAGTACTATTTCAACTGAGATTGGCGACGGGAAGCAGTACGCCAGCAGCCGTGACTTTGCGGCGGCAACAGGGCTGGTACCTCGACAGTACAGCACGGGAGGTCGGACGACATTGCTGGGAATTAGTAAGCGAGGCAACAAAAAGATCCGAACTTTGTTGGTTCAATGTGCCAGGGTATTCATACAAAAACTGGAACACCAGTCTGGTAAATTGGCCGATTGGGTCAGGGATTTACTGTGCAGGAAAAGCAACTTTGTCGTCACTTGTGCTCTGGCAAACAAGCTGGCCAGAATAGCCTGGGCACTGACGGCACGACAGCAAACTTATGAAGCATAACGGCAGAAATACACCGGTTTAACGAATCACTCATCTGGTTTTGCGAATACTGATATTGATGATATTAACGGCCCACCGGCCTGTTGAGGAACCTGTAAAACGGAAAGGCTCATTGAAGCCGTATATTTTCTGGAGGTTCATCAGGCGCGGAACTCATCGAGGCGCGGGAATAAAGTCCCATTCAGACGCCGGATAGATTCAAGCAAGCCAACTTATCGTCAAAATCGGTGTTGCAAAAACGGGAGTGACCATAGATTCCGTTTTCCAAGCGGGCCCCTATCAAATTAACAACTTCCACTTCTGACACATAGCGGACATGCGCACGCTGCACAAATACGGGGATTCTGCCGAAGTACGCTTCCTGACTGATTTCACTGTGACGAATGCTCCTTAACTTTTCCAGTCAGCTCTTGGGGCAGTTATCAAAAAAAGCCCGCATTCGGCTGCGGGCAAAACTTATGAGGATTTCTCTTTGGTCGTTGCACGCACCATCCTTTGCTGTGCTGTAAACAATTCTGGATAAAAAGTTAACGTTTTCAAGCGAAGCGGAATGCATTAGGGCTGCAAACAGCTGAGTTTGATCACAAAATCAATTGTACGTGAGGCACAACTGCTCGTTATCATGCTGCCGGGTGCAAAAAACATATTCTGAACCCCTGAAAGCGGTCAGCCTGTAGATACCGGTTACCGACCTGCCTGATACAGCCAGTCTGGCTGAGAATAAAATAGACGGTAACCGGATTAATCCTGCGCCTCTAACATTGCGTCCTGTTCAGGCAAATGCATGTGCCATTTTACGCCACCAGCGCCACTGCCCGGATTGGCGAAGCCGATGCCCCTTTAATCCTGAGCGGCAATGCCATGAAAATAAATTCGGAAGGCAAGGCTTGCAGGTTAGCCAGATTCTCAATGATCAGGCAATCAGAGCCGAGAACGGCAAGATGAGCCGGGTGTGCTTCATTACTGTATCTGTCTAGCGACATGGCATCTGTACCGAAAACAGTAACGCCTTTTTCAATCAGATAATGTGCACCTTCGCCTGACAAACCCGGCCAGTTTTGCAAAAATGGCGCCTGGTTTGGACGACAGCGCCACTTCTGATCATAACCCGTCCGAAATATCACAATATCTTCTGCAATGATTTTCCCTTTATCAGCTTCCCATGACTGGATCATTTCTACAGTGATGTCACTGTTCTCTGCCAGATGTGACATATCCAGGCAGCGTCCCCGTCCGGTGAGCTGGCGCACATCGACCTGCTCAATCGTTTTGCCACCTTCAATGAAATGAACAGGCGCATCCACATGAGTACCGCAATGATCGCCGAGGCTGAGCTGACAGTTATAGTTGCCATCACCAGCAATGTAGTCTTCGGCACGGCTGCAGAAGAATTTTCCATGCGTTGGCCAGACAGGCATGAACTCTTCATAGAGATGGTTTAGCTCAATAAGTTTATGGTGACGTAATAACGTGATCAGATCGCTGGTCATATCAGGCCTTTTTTAACGTTACGGTTTCTTTAATGAACCAAAGTGGAATACAAGAGAGGAGTAACACCGCGACAATCACCAGATAGTGCACGGTGAAACCGTAGCTGTGGATAATCCAACCGCTAACGGGCGCGACCAGAATACCGGCGATGCCAACCGCGAGGCCGATCATTAATCCCATGCTTGACGCGGCAGCACGAGGAGATGAGTCGATAAGCAAAGCATAAGCCACGGGATAAGGTGAGTTGCGAAACAGGCCCCAAAAGATAAGTATGGCCCAGCCAAGCGTAGCGGAATGGATGAACATGCACAGCGCCGCTGCCAGAACCCAGCCCGTAATAATGATACCCAACGAGCGCTTACGCCCTTTCACATCAGAGAAGCTGCCCCACAGAATCTGTCCAATCCAGCCGGTCAATCCCGATGCACCAGAGATGATTGCTGCGGTCGAGAGATCGAGTCCAACTTCACGCGTCAGTTGCAGCGTCAGAAAGTTAGCTATCCCCATCTCTGCCCATGTAAAACCAAAAATCAGCAGAATAGCCATTTGGCAGTTACGATTTTTCAAACAGGAAGCGGCATTAGCCCATACAGAACGCTTCTCAACGGTGTTCTGCAAGGATTCGGTAACGGGCGGCGTCAGCTTGTTATCAACGATCCAGTCATTAACCTTCTGGTGATTTTTACGTGTGCCAATGATGAGTTGTGCCACCAAAATAACTAAGCCAATCAGCGGAATAAACAAAAAGGCTTCACGCCAGGTCGCAAAAGCCAGAATAGCGGCGATTAGGATAGGACCGATAAATTGCCCCAGCGGAAATCCGGTGTGATGCACCCCAATAGCAAATCCACGGTTCTCTTTCTGCCACCACTCGCCGAGCAGAGCGACGTTAATCGGTTCCGACCCACCAGTTCCCATGCCCATAGTGACACGCAGCACCTGAAACGCTCCCAGCGTTTTACAAAAAGCAGTCGCCACACCTGAGATAATCTCCACCAGCACCGTCACGCACCAGCTGTAACAGCGCTTATGCCCGGCGCCCAACCAATCTGAGAACAAACCGAAAATCACTGCGCCGGCTAAGGTTCCAACAAAGCTAAGTGAATTGAGCCAACCCGCCTGAACTTCTGTCAGGTTAAATGACTGCATAATTGCCGGAAGCAGAGTAGGAAGAATAATCCGGTCAATTGAGTTCATCAGGATCGCAAGCGTCGTAATGACCAGCATCCACCAGGAGAGAGGGTGCGCTCTGGGCAGAAAGCGATACAGCCCGCTGCGTGGAACGTGTTCACCGGCAGTTGCGGTCTCTTTTGTCGGTTGTTGGGTCAGTTCAGATGAGGGAGGTGTCATATCCAGTGCCTTAGAAAAATCATCATAGTCTGCAGCCTTACCCTGATGCTATTGGCCAGGCCACGCCCTGTTTTGTCGTTATTCTTGTAATGTTTAAAATTTAATCAGCAGAGCAAAAATTAAACACGCTGATAACATAATTATCAAGACTACTACCATACAAGTGGGCATCGATTGATACTGGACCTTGATCACAGTTAATCGATAGTTGGATAAAAAAAGCACAAAAGCGATCACATTGTTTAGGCAGCGCGGTAAGATGTCCTGATCGGTTTGCTCGTTTTTTTATAAAAATTTAACCGATTGCAGGGTTATGCCCGCAAACGAATGCCTGGATTTTTCACGGCATTAACCCGCAAGATGATTCAGCGATGCCCCCACAAGCTAAGCAGGGCTATGTACCCTATTCTGGCGAAGCTGTTTTCCTGTTGGAGATGCGCTAATATTTGTCGGGCGTTAATTAACTCAATGCGAAAGGGCGTCAGTGCATAGGCAATGAGCGAGGTCGCGCTCCCAGGCACAGACACAACCCTGCCTGCAGTTAAGTCATCCCTTTTGCATATCCTCCCAGCTTAAATCAAAACGCATGAGGTATTTACGCAATCGGTCCGCATCGTTTGGCTGTTTTTTCTGTTGGCGGGAGATGGCGAAGAGCCTGCGGCCAGCCTCTGAAAGCGAGGCTGAGCGCCGGCAAACGTCAATAACCGTTTCCAGCTGCTTTTGATCAAACAGATCGATCTCATTATCAACTGGCAATGCCACCAAAGATTTCTCTTCTGTATACCAGTTTGCCTGCAAACGGATGATCTCTTCATCCACCAGCGCGACTGTAATGCGTCCGTTTTCTGCCAGCGTTGCCATACGCGCTACGCTGGCACCGAGTTCACGAAAATTGCCACGCCAGACGGCGTCATCTGAGTTCGCAAAACGCAGGTAATGGCCACGCGCGTCCTTATCGAAGCGTACCTGACTCTGCTGGTCGCGCATGAAGCGCTGAAGTTCGTACTCGATGTTAGGTTCAATGTCTTCACGGCGTTCGGCAAGGCCCGGCAGGCTGAATGTCCACATATTGATGCGTGCGTACAAATCTTCACGAAAGCGCCCTTCTCTTACCCATTGCCGCATATCCCGATGCGTGCCCGCGATCAGCTGGAAATCGCTGCTGACTTCACGGTCTGCACCAAACGGGAAGAAGCGCTTCTCTTCGATCGCACGCAACAGCATGGCTTGTTCATCGAGCCCTAACTCTGCGATTTCATCCAGGAAAAGGATGCCGCCATCAGCCTCACGCAGTAATCCCATGCGCGCAGCCAGTGCGCCGGTAAATGCCCCTTTGACATGGCCAAACAGCGTCGACATGGCGTTATCGCCACGTAGCGTAGCGCAGTTTACTGCCACAAATTTCCCTTTAACCTGATGACGGGACTGCCGCAACCGGAAGATACGCTCTGCCAGAAAAGATTTCCCTGCCCCCGTGGGTCCCGTTAAAAGAATAGGTGCACTTGATCGCTGCGCCACACGTTCGATTTGTTCGATAAGCACGTTAAACGTGGGATTGCGGGTTTCAATACCTGATTTAAGAAATGAAACTGAGCTCTGCTGCTCATGCTGAAAGCGACTGGTTAATGTGGCATAACGACTCAAATCCAGATCAATGATCGAGTACACGCCTTCTGGCGTTACTTCGCCCTTTAGGCCCGGTCCGGTCTGCAACAGGCTGGCTGGCAGGTAATGCGCTTCTGTCAGCAGGAACCAGCAAATCTGCGCCACGTGAGTCCCTGTGGTGATGTGCACCAGATACTCTTCGTTCTCAGTATCGAAGTGATAACGGCTGGCGAAATCAAGAAATGCACTGTACACCTCTTCGAAATCCCATGGGTCAGCAAGACTGACTGCATGCGGTACGACCTGCGTCTGCGGTGAGACCTCTCCAATATCTTCTGCCAGTCGTTCCGCCAAACTGATGTCACCCGGCTGGTGTAACAACTCGAAGCGGTCAATGGGTAAATCCGCGTGCTGGCACAGCGCCACGCTGGGACGCCATTTGGTCCAGCGATGCTGACGTTTGCCGCGCCTGTCAAGTTGAGTGCCCAGAACGCCAATCACGACTCGTCGCTTCATGCCTTATCCTCTAAGATAAATTCTTATTTAATAAGATAAGAATATCTCTCCAAATTATCCAAGACAAATCTGCTCATTTAAATAAAAAACATTAAAATCAGTAATTTATTCATGTTTTTACATGAATATAATTTCTGGCACGTTATTCGCTATGTATAGAGTCACTGATACTGCAAAAGAAAAAGAAAATGAAAATGAAACCTCAATTTGAAGTACTCAATTCTGTCTCGGGTGCGCCGATAAAAATGTGGACACAGGGCGTGCCGGTAGAGCCTGAAGCCAGACAGCAGCTGCTTAACACGGCCAGCATGCCCTTTATTTTTAAACATATGGCAGTCATGCCCGATGTACATCTGGGTAAAGGCTCAACAATTGGCAGTGTAATACCGACACGTGGCGCCATCATCCCGGCGGCAGTAGGCGTAGATATTGGCTGTGGCATGATTGCCGTGCGCACCTCACTGGTTGCAGCCGATCTGCCCGACAATCTGTTGGGACTGCGCAGCGCCATCGAACAAGCCGTACCCCATGGTCGCACCAGCACCCGAAGCAAGCGGGATAAAGGTGCCTGGCACGACACGCCAGTCGACGTTGATGCGCACTGGGCAAAACTGGCGTCCCGGTTTAAGCATCTGACGGACAGGTATCCACAGCTGCTGAAAACCAATAACCACCAGCATCTGGGTACGCTTGGCACAGGCAATCACTTTATTGAGATCTGCCTTGATCAGGCTGACAGGGTATGGGTAATGCTGCACAGCGGCTCGCGCGGGGTGGGTAATGCCATTGGCACACTGTTCATCGCACTGGCACAGAAAGACATGCAGCAGCACATCGCTAATCTTCCTGATCGTAACCTCGCCTATTTCAGTGAAGGGAGTCGTCATTATGAGGATTACCTGGAAGCGGTGGGTTGGGCACAGGATTATGCGCATCACAACCGCGAGGTCATGATGAATCGCGTACTGGCAGCCATGTCCGCCTGCATAACTAAACCGTTTGCCACGCATCAGGAAGCGGTGAACTGCCATCATAACTACGTGCAGCAGGAGCAGCACTTCAATGAGCAGGTGCTGGTTACGCGTAAGGGTGCGGTGTCCGCGCAAAAGGGACAGATGGGCATCATTCCTGGTTCGATGGGTGCAAAAAGTTTTATCGTGCGCGGCCTGGGAAATGAAGAGAGCTTTTGCTCCTGTAGCCACGGCGCAGGACGCACCATGAGCCGTACTGCCGCTAAAAACCGCTTTACCCTTGACGATCAAATACGTGCTACAGCCCATGTGGAGTGCCGTAAAGATCGTGACGTGATAGATGAAATACCTATGGCTTACAAAGACATTGATGCCGTCATGGCAGCGCAATCCTCACTGGTAGAGATCGTTCATACGTTGCGTCAGGTGGTGTGTGTAAAAGGATAAAAGGATAAAAGGGAGAACAGGATGAATATAAAAACAGGATTACACGGCGTTGATGAAACCATGCGCGAGCGCGTTCGCGGCGTCCTGCAACAGATAGAGGCCGAGTACGACGTACGTGTGCTGTTCGCCTGTGAATCAGGCAGTCGTGGCTGGGGATTTGCGTCACCGGACAGTGATTATGATGTGCGTTTTCTCTACGTGCACAAACCGGAGTGGTACTTGCGTGTTGAATCGCCGCGAGACATTATCGAAAAACCGATAGATACCGAACTCGACGTCTGCGGCTGGGAGTGGCGAAAAGCGTTGGGTCTTCTGAAGCGTGCTAACCCGACCCTTATCGACTGGCTGGATTCACCTGTTATATACCGGCAGAACGACGATGTAATGGCTCGTGTGAATGCAGTTAGCGATCGTTTCTTTTCACCGGAGCGCGCGCGCTGGCACTACCGGTCTATGGCGCATAAAAATTTTCGTCACTATCTGCAGGGTGATGAAGTCAGGCTGAAAAAGTATTTTTATGTCCTGCGCCCTCTGCTAGCCGTGCGCTGGATTGAAGCGGGTAATGGTGCACCACCCATGCGCTTCGATCGACTGCTGCAGGAAACAGTGCATGAAGGACCATTGCTGCAGGAAATTGCTGAGTTGCTTACCGCGAAACAGCGCGCCGGGGAAGCGCAATATGGACCCCGCCGGCCCATTCTGCACGCTTTCATCGAAGCTGAGCTGGCACGAACTGAAGCAACACTTGCCCCGTCACCTGGCAAGCGCGATGACGCGTTGCTGGACGCACTGCTGTTTGAAACAGTTCTGGGACATCACGCATAACAGGGAAGGGATATGAAAAGCTGGCTTAACCGGTTTCTGGGAAAAAACAACATACCTTCCCGGTGGTGTGGGATACACAATTGCCATCGATCTATGCACGTCTTGAGCAGGGCTGTAATCAGCCACAACCACTGGCATGGGATAACAGCGTTTTAGAGAACCAGCCGTTAGGTGATTCAGATGAAGCGTTTTGGGCGCCGGGTGCGCTTGAAGGCACGATGATTTATCACTTCGGTGTAGGAAGTGAAGGCCCAAGTGCAGAGGACATTCTCTCTGCGTTGCAGCAGGTGCTTGCAAAACCGGACTTAACGGCAATGCAGGCGCTGTATGACCTGATAAATCATGACTCACCGCTGCATTACATTGATGACCTGGTGAAAGCCATCTCAGATTCTCGTGATCTGCGAGCGGATAAGCTCAATGAGCTGGTGTTATTACTCTGCACCCAGAACCCGGATCGTAATGCGGTAAAATTTGCCATGGCGGTTTTGGCCTTCTTTCCACATCCGCGCAGTGTTGAGGTATTGCAGGTGCTGGCAAGCCATGATGAGTTTACGCTGTATGGTGTTGTCGCGCTGCGCGTTATGGTCGAGCCAGAGCAGTATGCTGATATCTGGTTTGACATGGCGCTGCGAGTCAGCGGCTGGGGGACGTATTCATCTGATGGAGCGTATGCCAGACACAATGGATAAAACGATTTGTGACTGGCTGTTGCGCGAGGGCTTCGCCAATTCAGTCATGAATGAGTACACCGCGGTGAACAGTGCAGTACGCGGAGGGCTGGCGGATGCGCTGGCAACGGAACACGACGATGCCCTTCTGTTGGGTGCAGCGGAGATGATTTATGCGCTGTTAAACGAAGGCCCGGTTCCCGGTATGTCAGTTTACGATGATGGCGCTAAGGTCTGCCTGCTCTATTTGCACCATGTTATTGCCTATCAGCCTGTTCATCCCCTGCACTATCTCACTGCCTGCCGTATCGGGAAGTGGGCACAGAGTGAGGAATCATTGGAGACAGACCTTTCCTCGCAATTAGTGGCGATAAGCGCCGGAGTACTGGTGTTAACGATTTGGGATAAAGTAATTAAACTGGCTCTGGCAGGCGATGAAGATTACGCATTCAATCTTGTCTGAAGTGTGCCGCGCTCGTCAAGAGGATCCCTTTCCTGTTCTGTTTGCACGCCAGCGCGATAATCCTGAGTCAACCCTCTGGTACCAATTGATGCAAACAGAGGACGCAGACCAGGCCAGCCGCGTATGCAGTCTGGCAGAAGCACAGTTTGATCTTAAGGCGATTGCGAGTGGGCCGACGCTGAGCAGCGGCATGGGCCCGAAATGGAATTCTCAACGTCATCTGGATTCGGTATTACAGGAAATGAAGCGCTTCCCAGAAATGGGATGGCCTTTACTTGCAGCTGCACTGCGGAGCCCGGTGATCAGAAACCGTCAGATGGCGATTAACGCTTTCGAAGCGTGGCCCTCTGACAGCCTGTCGGTTCATCGTAAGTACATTGTAGAATGCGCTAACGGTGAGCCTCACGAAGAGGTGCAGCAGCGTCTGAAAAGTTTGCAGGAACGGTTCAATTAAATCCGCCTCAAAAATGTAAAACCCGCTTTATCCGAAAAAGCCATTCACTGCTTCATTACACTCTTGATCTTTTGTTATTAGCGGTCAGCAAAAAGCCACCCCAGCAGCATCCGATTCTGCCGTCGAAATGAGCCTGAGCTGTAGCGATTTTCGCAAAAAGGAACTGGGAATTTCAGTCTGAAATAAATTATAAAAAGTGATTTAAAACAAAAGGTTATCATAGAAAACCTGCAGGGAATTTTTTAATCTTTAGAGATGCAAAAATTGTCTCCAAATTTAAATCATTCAACTATACGCGATAACGTGCAAAGGGTAGGGGGCTTGAATAGGCACTAAACTAAGTTCGTTTTAATTCAGCTGCCAGTTAAACGTTGCAGCTAAAGAAAGATACTCGAGAAAACAAATGAGATGCACTAAGGTTCTGACGTGCTCTCCATTGATTAATACCTCACGATGTCAGTAATGTCTTTATCAGTAACATGAGGACCTCTCCGTAAAGAAGGGTTTTTACAACGAACAGTGCATCCATATTCTCTGCAAAGCCGAAGCCCCGATTTCCGCCCGTAATCACACCATCCCAGAATCGTGCTGTCACTAAGTTATCCTGCAACGATAAGAACCGATCAGAGTCCTGAATTTACATGTCGGACACTGGATCAATCGGCTTATAAACATGCCTTGACGCTGCGGTTAAATCAGTCTGGTAAGCCAATACAGAATGGGTTCAGCGACAGCATTCACATCAGGAAATGATTAAAGACTGGCGGCAGGACAATAACCTATGCAGGCCACATTCAGCACTGATTTTCAGACGCCATCAGAGTTTGTAGTGGGCTGGCGAAACGGAGAATTTGAAAGTAAACACACTACCATGAGTAACTGGCGGCTCTGTCTAATACCAAGAGCAGGCAGAACCTTCATGCCAGCGCTAAAAACAGTGTGTTAAGTATGGATTAATTACATGAAGTAAATCGAGCGAGCCTTGGAGCCAGGCAACGAATTCCTCATTCCAGCTCCCACTGACTGCAAGGCACAAGATACGTTGAATGAAAGCTCCATCACTGCGGTTTTCAGGTGACATGGGGCTAAATGTAAAAAAAGCGTTTTAGTAAGTCTGCGTTCAGATGCTTCTTTCAATCTTTTAATGATTAGTTGTAGGTTCTGACGTGCTGATACATATCGATTGCGTATCCGCGGCTTCACGCATCCTTCCTGTGAGTCTGCTTTTTACTTATCCCCGTTATCAACAGAATAGATCCAGTAATACGATCTTAATACGATCTAATATCGATCCAAAAAAGCCTAAACGATCCCCGCACCTCTGCAGCCCTTGCTATGTCTGGCTTAGATGGCAATTGAGGTTATCCGTCATATGCAAAAAATTATCAGTCGTATGCATTTGGTTACTGTTCGTATGCTTTAGGTTATCGGTTATATGCTCTTTGATTTCCACTGGTATGCTGATAAGGTTATCCGTCGTATGCAGCGTAGAATTCACCTGTTGATAAACGGAAGTTGTTTATGACCAAAAAAGTCAATGACTTAGATAGCATGACTGATGAAGTGAATAAAAAGACGGGTGAACTTGTCCACCTCAATCCTACGGCTAACGCAACGGTTCAGCCGGTCGCCTTAATGCGCCTTGGGCTTTTTGTTCCCAATACCGATCATGCAAAATCTAAATCCTCAGTGAGTACGGTTAAATCGACCGTGGATGCATTTGAGGATCTTTACCATCTGGAAGTGGTTAAGCGGGAAGGCTACAAGGATATCTCTATTCGTTCCGAACGGCTTGATATGGCCACTGACTTTCGGGTGTGGTTAGGGATCATACGTTCCATCTACGATAATGGCAGTTTCGCAGGTAAGCTGAAACTGCCATTCACAAAGTTTCTACAGAACTGCGGGTTCGATTCGAAGCGCTCTAACAAAGACATGAAGAAGCGTATAGATGAATCCCTTATGCGTTTACGTGGCGTAACGATACAGTTTCGTAATGAGACCGGTTCTCTTACAACAGGTCTTGTAAACAGCGCGCATTACAGCCTGACAAAAAATGAAGTCGAGATAGAAGGCGATCCTCGTCTTACTGATCTCTATCAGATGGACTATAAGGTTTATCTGCGTCTCAAGGCAATTGACCACCTTCCCCGTAAAGAATCTGCCCAGGCGCTTTACACGTTCATTGAGAGCCTACCGAAAAATCCGGCTCCGGTTTCAATGAAACGCCTTCGGGAAAGATTACGCCTGAAATCGCGCATTGCTTATCAAAATCATATTGTGCGTAAAGCCCTGGCTGAACTAAAGGAAATCAATTATCTGGAGTACAGCGAGTTTAAGCGCGGGAGATCGGTATATTTCAATATCACAAAGAGAAATCCGAGCTTAGTACCTGATAAAGCCTTAAAAATGAATGATACCTATGCTGCTGAACCTCAAATTCTTGATGAGGCAATGATATCTAAAATCAGTAAGCTCAAGGATTCAGGTTTTACAGAGGAAGAGATTGCAAAAATCCTGATCACCCTCGATAGCAAATGACCAGTAACCAGCGTTAGCATACGACTGCCAACATTTCCAAAATAATGAGCTTATTCAAATAATTATGAATAAGCTCATCAGCAAAATTTTATTTCTCATGAGTGCTTAGCTGACTTTCGGCTCGTTCCTGGTCCCTTTTTTAAACAGACGCCCGCATACGACCGATAACCTTTAACGTAAGCTCTTATGTTAGAGCATACGACGGGAAACCTTTGCGAATTCAGTCATACCTAAGACAACATGAAAACGTTGCTAATTACAATTTTATCTCATATAAAAAACAATTTAAGTTTTTGAATTTAAAGAATTATAGTTTAAATTTTGTGTAAAAAGATGACCAAAGCGCTGTGGCTAAGCGCTTAGCAATATGTTTTTGAAATTGCATATGGCTGATAACCCTCGCGCATACGACTGATAACTTTCTCTCAATCCTCGCCAGTCAGATACTTCATAGCCCCGCCTGAATAACAGGAATATGCATACGACCGATAACTTTCTGCATGCGACCGATAACTACCAGCATATTACCGATAACTTTCCCTGATACCCTTTTTAAGGGTAATCCACCCTACTAACACCCTTCATTAAAGCCTTCTCAGCATACAAGTGATAACTTCTGCATACGACTGGAAACTTTTTTGCGGGAGATAAGCATATTTCGAGTCCTTTGTTACAGCAGCAGACTATGACCAGAGAGTTTCTTACCTAAGCAGTGTCTTTCCTTGGTAGAGCAGGGGCTATTACACAGTAATTAGCATACGACTGATAACGTTTAGGCCATTCGTCAAGGTTCGTTGTTGGCATCAGAAGTTAGAGGGTTGGCGCTCTGCGCTTTTCCAGCCTGAGCGGAGCATACGAATGGAAACCTATGCATTACGCAAAACTTACTTACCAGGGAGTAGACCAAATGATTTTTATAAAAATAATATTAAGCTAATGATTTATCTAAAAAATATTCAACAGGAACACATCATTGAGGCATTAAAATCTAATCAAGAACAGACGACCACGGTAAAAAAGAGATACTTAGCCTGAACCTTTAGCATATGACCGATAACCTTTAACGCTTTTCCGTGACCATGCTTACTCAGCAACTCAGCAACTCAGCAACTCAGCAACTCAGCAACTCAGCAACTCAACAAAGATCAATCTTAGGAGCCCGGTACAGGTGATAAGCCAGGCTAAACCCTAAGCTGACGGTGACAAAACTTATTGCTATGTACAAATTTTCCCTGAATATCGAAATTTATTGCACATAACAATACTGTGTGTACACTGACGGAAAATTTGCCAATGGAGTAGCGGGATGAAAAGCAATTACGGTGGCGTAGACGAGACGGCTCGCAGGGCAAATGCCATGCTGCGCAGCATGAGCGACGACATTATCGATAAACGCCAGGAATTTGGCCTTGATCGGTACTATCAGACTTTCACCCGTAACTCTGTTGCAAATATGCCTAAGCTCAGTCGTCGAGCCGTTGAGCAGGCGATTGAAGAGATGGAAGCGAAGGGGCATTTGTTCGGAAAAAGGATGCGGGCAATGCCAAGCATTACGCGCTGACCGTTCAGGATGTGGTCGATATTTATGCGCATCGTAAGGTGCCGAAATATCGTGACCTGCATGAAGGGGAAGGCCCGTTTGTGATTTTCGTGGTTAACCTGAAAGGCGGGGTATCGAAAACCGTGAGTACGGTAACCCTTGCCCACGGGCTTCGCGTTCATCCAGATTTGTTACAGTATGACCTACGTAACCTTGTGATTGACCTGGATCCACAGGCATCCAGCACGATGTTTTTGAATCATACCAACAGCATCGGTTCAATCATGGAGACCGCAGCGCAGGCCATGCTTAATGACCTGGATGCTGAACAACTTCATAAAGATATTATCCAGCCGACTATCATTCCGGGTGTCGATATCATTCCCGCCTCCATTGATGATGGATTTGTGGCCAGCCAATGGAACGACCTTGTTCATGAGCATCTACCAGGCGTGCTGCCCTCAGAGGTTCTGCGGCGTAATATCATTGATCGGGTCGGTAAAGATTATGATTTTATCTTTATCGATACCGGACCGCATCTCGACGCCTTTATGCTTAATGCCATTGCCGCCAGCGATCTGCTTTTAACGCCGACGCCACCAGCTCAGGTCGATTTCCACTCCACTCTTAAATATCTTACTCGCTTGCCAGAGATGCTTGAGCAGCTGGAAGAGGAGGGCATTAATCCGCGGATTAAGGGCAACATCGGCTTTATGTCGAAGATGACCTCCAAGCGCGACCATGAAATGACGCATGGCCTGGCTCGGGATGTTTTCACTTCTTATATTCTGGACGCCACACTACCCCGCTTAGACGGCTTTGAGCGCTGTGGAGAGACTTTTGACACCATCGTCAGCGCCGATCCGCAATCCTACCCAGGGAGCGCGGAGGCACTGAAAAATGCAAAACGTGAAGCTGAACGGTTTACACAAGCGGTGTTCAAGAGAATTGAGTTCGTAAGAGGTATCAAATGACAAAAGTAATGAAAAAGATGGGCCGTACGCTGGGCAATTCAAATTTCTCGAAAATGCTGAGTGAGACGGAAGGCGCCCGGATATTTGTACTGAAATCAGGTGCCGAAGCACGCTTCGTTCTCACAAAAATCTTGCATGATGATATTGAAGCCCAGACCTATGTAGATGCCTCGGTTAACGGTCGGGACCAGTCGTTAGTTACGCCTGAATCCGTTAGTGATATTGCCCGTACCATTAAGCTGCAACAGTTTTTTCCTGCAATTGGCCGGGAGATTGATGGTCGTATTGAGGTACTGGACGGTTCCCGCCGCCGCGCAGCGTGTCTCTATAATGGTACTCCTTTTGAAGTGCTGGTAACCAAAGATGATCTTGATTTAGCCGATGCGCGCCAGTTAGCGAAAGATATCCAGACAGCTAAAGAACATACGCTGCGAGAACTGGGAAAGCGCCTTCAACTGATGTATCCGGAAGGTATGAATCAGTCGGATATTGCCAAAGCCGAAGGACTTTCCGCTGCAAAAATAACCCGCGCATTTCAGGCCGCAGCGGTGCCTGATGAAATGATCGCCGTGTTTCCCTCAGTGAGTGAGCTTTCCATTACCGATTATCAGGCATTACTCGATATCGCAGACAAAGCTAACGTTCAAAATATTGAAATAGGGGAGTTGGTTGACAGCGTACGCAACCGAATTGAAAACGGGATTGCACTCGATTTCGACGATCCAACAAATAAAACCAAAATTATCGGTTATTTTCGTGCGGCAAGTGCTGGCAGGAAAGCCTCGAAAGTAGATAAAAAGATTGTCTCTGAGAAGATGGGAGAATTTGCTGATAAAAAGCAATTTGCCCGTAAGAAAGTTGATGCTGAAAAGCGATTAGTCACCTACGAATTCTCACGCTTACCGGCTGCTTTTCAGGCTGAGCTTGATGTGGCTGTTAAAAAAGTGATTGAGAAAATGCAGTCACAGGAGAAATAAAAGCTTTTAACCTTTTGAATCTCATACACGATGGGCCACAAAGCTGCGCTTGCAGATGAAGTGGTCCTTTTTCTATGCCGTGTAGCAAAGTCATATCCAGTGAAAACATTTCCCAATGATTTTTTAACCTAACTATATGTTTTTTATTGTTAAATTTATAATATTTCAGTCTGAAATTCCCAGGAAATTTCAAAGGAAATTGAACCTGACGGCATCGTATTTATGTTAGTTGAAAGCCAATAAAGGCAAACTTTATCAACGCATATTGGATATGAGATTGACTCATTGGCGTTCATAGAATTAACACGGCTTTACCAAGAAACGGTATCAGGACATGTTTTCACTCGTAACAATCCTCAAATCAACATTGCCATCTGAATAGGTATCAGGTTTATATCCTTGTTCAAGATGCCTGAGCATAATATGTATGGCTGAGGTAGCATGATGATGAGCATTTTGATCAAGCGTATAGTCAAGTTGATCACTTTCTAATAATTGACGCGTTACTGATGAAAGTTCATGGGTAATATAAAGGCATGATTTATCTAAGTGATAATGGCGTAGTATTTTGCTTATATCACTATTTCCTGTACCAGTATTATATAAGCCAATAATATTGTCGTTCCGTTTCAAAACCGTATTTAAAAGTGATCGAATTTTGTCAGGCTCATCCTGACCAGCAAGCACCTCATGAAGTACCAGATGTGGAGCGCGTTGTTCAATCATATCTCGAAAGCCTGCAACACGCTGAATATGTGCATGAAAATCAACACGCCCGCTGACCATGATTATGGTACCTGGCGTGGTGCGGCTCTTACTCATCAATAATCCCGCAGTTCGACCGGCCTGGTATTGATTGATGCCTACATGGCAAAGCCTGTTGGCATTGGGTAGATCGGTCGCGAGTGTGATCACAGGCACACCTTTTTCCATGCAGTATGTGAGCGCTTCGTAAATTATCGGGTAGTTATGTCCAAAAACGATTATTCCATCACGGATGTTACTGCTTTGTTTGATTTTTTTGGCAAGCTTATCGGGCTCAGATTCTGGGACTAGGGTACGATGAAGTGTTATTTTACGATAGCCAAGGTTATTCGCGACCAAAGCAAATTCTTTTGCTAACTGGCGAAAGAAAAAGGATTCAAGGCTGCTCAAAAACACTTCAATTTGCCAGGGATGACTGTTTTCTTCAGGCAATAAGCGCTGAAGGCCGGCAGCACGAGCCGCTATTAACACTTTACGAACAGTTTCAGGTTTTACTCCGCCGCGCTCATTTAACACCCTGTCAACCGTGGCGATTCCAACACCCGCTTTTTCAGCCAGCATTTCCAGGGTCACTTTTTTCATTTTTTCTCCACAACGGTGCAAAAGGAATCAGGAATTGATTTTTAAATGTACAGAGCAAAGCTTATTATTATCCTAAGCACAAACACTCAAATAAGTGAATAGATGCCGCCAAGACACCGAGTATTTTTTCAGAGCGTTCATATATTACTCATGATGGAAAACCATCAAGAAACTCCTTTGAAACTTAAGGGGAAGTCCTTAGCATTGCGCCGCTGTTAAATTTTCTTTAAGAAAACTTTCGAAAATGTAAACAATAAAAATATATAAGTCGGAAGTTTAGAATTAAAAATACCTCATGGAAATGTTCCGCTTTCAGCGGTTCCCTAATCAATTTTGGCAATTTGTGATTGTTCTTTTAATTAGTCCATTTTGATGTGACCAATTCAATAGCAGGGATAATATGAAACGCAGAGAATTTCTCACTTCCATGACGGCGCTGGGAGTGGCCTCTTCTATACCTACAGTTGCTAAAGCTGATGTGATTAATGGCGGCCAGCCCTGGCAGCCAGGTCAAGTAAATACCCCGCCTCCACCTCCAAGACAAGGAGGATTGCAATATTTAACACCCCATGAATTTGCAACCGTTGGTGCTATTTCTGAGCGCTTTATTCCTGCTGATGAAATGAGTATCAGTGGTAAGGATGCGGGCTGTGCGATCTTCATTGATCGACAACTTGCAGGCGATTATGGCAATGCCGTAGCCGTGTACCGTCTAGGGAAATTTGTAAAAGGCACACCAGAGCAGGGGCCGCAGTCTGCGCTGACGCCTGCTCAGCGCTACCGACTTGGCATTGCCGCATTGGATCAGGCTACCCAAAAACAATACGGCAAAGCCTTTGTTGAGTTATCGGGTGATCAACAGGACAACGTTTTAACAGCAATGGAAACGAATCATATCAATTTGGGTGAGGAAGTTGAGACCAAGGTATTTTTCGAATTACTGCTTCAAAACGTCCGCGAAGGGTTCCTGTCCGATCCTATTTATGGCGGAAATAAAGATATGGCTAGCTGGAAAATGATTGGTTTTCCTGGCGCGCGTTATGACTTCCGCGACTTGCTCACTAAGAAAGGGCAAAAGCTCAAAATCATCCCAACCAGCCTGATTGATAACACCCTTTAATTCACCGACGCTATTGTTGCGCAAGTACGAGTTTTAAAATGAAAAATATTCGACCAAAAGCTGACGTTGCCATCGTCGGCCTGGGATGGTGTGGCTCTTTAATCGCCGAAGAGTTAACACGTGCTGGTTTAAATGTCGTCGCTATTGAGCGCGGCCCATGGTTTGAAACCGCAACTGATTTTCCCCTTCGATTGATACTGACGAACTGCGCTGGGATACCCGCCGCAGCATGCTACTGCCACCCGCAGTTGAAACCACAACGTTTCGCAATAACACAACGCAAACCGCACTGCCTTCCCGTGACTGGAACCTGAATGAGCTGGGATATAACGTTGGCGGTTCTGGAACACACTGGGCGGGCATGGCATGGCGCTTTACGCCTTTCGACTTTGAGCCCTACAGCCAAACTGTAAAGCGCTACGGTAAAAAGCAGATTGCTAAAGGCATCATTCTTCAGGACTGGGGAGTGACCTATGACGAGCTTGAACCATTCTATGATCGCTTTGAACGTATCGCAGGCGTTTCAGGTAAAGCGGGAAAACTCAACGGTGAAATTGTTCCAGACGGCAACCCATTTGAGGGCAACCGTAGCACTGAATATCCTTTGCCGCCGCTTGAAGGCATGCGCTTAACCGATATTTTTCGTGACGCGTCAAAATCTCTGGGCCTGAATCCCTTTATGGTTCCTGCAGGCCAGGCTTCACGCGCTTATGTGAACCCATTGGGTGTCAGGATGGGACCTTGTACCTATTGCGGTTATTGCCTCTACTATGGCTGCGGTAACTTCTCAAAATCCAGCCCTAATGCCTGTGTTATTCCGGCTTTAATGCAGCGTGAAAACTTCACCGTACTGACTGATTCCGCTGTAGTGCGTGTTAATAAATCTGCTGACGGCAAGACTGCTACTGGCGTGACTTATCTTGATAAAAATAAAAAGAGTGGGATCAACCCGCTGACATTGTCATCCTTTCTGCCTTCCAGATGCAGAACGTCCGCCTGTTGCTTCTTTCTAAAATTGGTAAACCTTACGACCCTGTAAGCAAAACGGGTGTAGTAGGGCGAGCGTACAGCTTCCAGACGGTATCTGGTGCCAGCTTATTCTTCGAAGATGAAAACTTAAATCAGTACATCGGTGCTGGGGCACTTTCACAGCAAGTTGATGACTGGAACGGCGATAATTTCGATCACACCGGGATGGACTTCATTGGTGGTGCCGGCATTTTGGTTGTTGCACGTGGTGCCAGGCCCATAGGCAATGCTGATGTTCTTCCTCCGGGTACGCCGCGTTGGGGTAAAGAGTGGAAAAAGGCTTATACCCACGCGTTCCAGAATGGCACGTTCATCTTTGGACAGGGCACCAGTTTCTCTCATGAGGATTACTACCTCGATCTCGACCCAGAATACAAAGATGATAACGGCAATCCGCTGCTGCGCGTCACTTTTGACTACAACGATAATGATCGTCTTTCCGCAAAGTTTATCGAAGAGAAGAGTGTCGAAATTGGTAAAGCGATGGGCGCAAAAATTGTTATTGGTACCAATTCCGCGTCAGGCCATTACTCACCGTATAACTTCGCAAGTGACCACACTATCGGCGGTGCAGTAATGGGCGTTGATCCTGAAACCAGCGTACTCAACCGCTATCAGCAAAGCTGGGATATGCACAACCTGTTTGTTCTGGGTGCCTCTTCTTTTCCAAACAATGCCGGATATAACCCGACGGGCACGATTGGCGCACTGAGCCTGTGGACGGCGAAAGCCATTATCGAACAGTACATGAAGAATCCCGGCCCGTTGGTAAAGGTGTGATATGAAAAAGACAACGATTGTCGCTGGGTTTGCTGTTGTAGCTGCCACCGTTGCTGCTGCTCTATTGTGGGAAAATGGTGATACGTCATCAGATAATGTTGCCAGCACTGACGTGTTGACCAGCCAGCCTCCATCCGCATCTGATGGCGAGTCAGTGGCGCGTGGTCGCTATGTAGCTGTTGCGGGAGATTGTATCGCCTGCCACACCGCGCCCGAAAGCAAGCAGCCATTTTCCGGTGGTTACTCAATCAGTACACCCTTTGGCGGTATCTATGCCAGCAACATCACCCCTGATGCAGAGACAGGCATTGGCAAGTGGACCGAACGCGATTTCTACCGTGCCGTTCGTCATGGCAAAGGTAAGGAAGGGGAAAACCTCTATCCAGCCATGCCATATAATGCGTATGTAAAAGTCAGCGATAAAGATATGCACGATCTCTGGATGTACATGCGGTCGGTCAAGCCAGTGAATTATAAAGTGCCAGAGACTAACCTCAGTTTTCCTTATAACATCCGTCTGGCAATGATGGGGTGGAACCTGCTGTTCTTCAAAAATCAGGGTTTTCAAATTGATACTGCAAAGTCCCAGATCTGGAACCGAGGCGCCTATTTAGTTGAAGGTCTGGAGCACTGTGCTGCATGCCATACAGCCAAAAATATCATTGGTGGTGATACCAGCGACTATCTACAAGGAAGTAACCTGGCCGAGTGGCATGCTCCCGACATCACCCCTAACACGTATACAGGCATTGGCCGCTGGAGCCAGGATCAAATCATCGATTACCTGAAGCTTGGCAGTAACCATGTTGCGGTAGCTTCTGGTCCTATGGCTGAAGCGGTAACAAATTCCACCCAACACCTGACAGATGAAGATCTGCGTGCGATCGCTGTCTATTTGAAAGCTGTTCCAGCTTCAGAGAATAAAGCGCCAGCGGCGTTATCAGTCAGTAATGCCCAAATGAAAATGGGTGAAAACGTTTATTCGGCTAACTGTACTGCCTGCCATAATAGTGATGGTAAAGGCATTCCAAATCTTGCAGCGAGCCTGGCAGGTAACTCAGGGTTGATGGCTGAAGATGCATCTTCCATTATCACAACGATTCTACAGGGTGGGCGTGGCGCGGTGACTGTCGGCAATCCTACCAGCGGTGCTATGCCAGCCTTTGACTGGAAATTATCAGATGAGCAGGTTGCAGCTGTCGCAACCTATCTGAGAAACAGTTGGGGTAATGCGGCAACGGCTGTCCCGGTAGAAGATGTTACCGAAAGCCGGAAGTTACTGAAGTTAAAACCGCAGATGGCAGCGCATTAAGATGACATGATGTCCTCAGATCAGGACGACGGATAAAGCCTGACTGGTTTGATAGGCTGAGGATTTTAAAGGGTTCATTCTGGTCATGAACCCTTTTTTAATACGCAAATTTAAGTGCGGACCCTGTTTCAATGAGCATTAAAAATGATATGGCGAGACCACGATAACCACGGCCACGCCGTAAAGCGGAGTCATACTCTAATCAGGCATAAAAAGCAGGTTTCGGCGGCATCTTAACAGGCAGAATTTCACCTGAGTTCTGGGCTGCGACACAGGCATCTGCAGCAACAGCTGCGGCATAACCATCCCATGCCGAGGGTCCGGTCATTTCACCTGAAGCCACGTTATCAATGAAGTCCTGCAGCTCTACATCGTAGGCATCAATAAAGCGTTTTTTCCAGTCAGTGAGAATGGCTGTAGACAATTTTGCTGCGCTACGCGTTTGAACGGAGACGGGTTCTGGTAGGCGTGCAATACCTAATTCGCCAACAACTTCACACTGGATATCATAGCCATAATCGCAGTTCACGAAGATTTCGACATCAATGCGGGTTCCCCGGGTTGTTTCAAGTAGCACGATTTGTGGATCGCGTAAGTGTGATGAAGCATTGCGTGTTTTACGCGGGAAAATAACCTGCGCACTGACGTAATCGTCATTCAGTAGCCAACGCAGGACGTCAAGCTCATGGATTAAGGTATCGGTAATGGCCATGTCCGTGGTGTAAGCGTCACCAACGCTGGGATTACGATGCGCGCAATGCAGCATTAATGGCTCACCAATATCTCCACGGGTGATTACCTCTTTCAGGGCACGGTATCCGCTGTCATAGGGGCGCATGAAGCCCACCTGTACCAACTTTTTACCTGCATTAATTTCAGCTTCAACAATGTTCAGACAACCCTGTGCCGTCACAGCAAGTGGCTTTTCACAGAATACTGGCTTACCTGCTTTGATACAGGCCAGCACAAATTCTTCATGAGTAGGGCCCCAGGATGTTACCAAGATAGCCTGGACAGCAGTATCGTTAATGAGATCATGCGCGTTGTCGTAAATTTGCGCATCAAGTCCTAATTCATTAAGCACCTGTTCGCAGTTGCTGCGGTTTATATCGTTTAATGCCACTACGCGTGAGTTCTGAAGAACCTGACTGCAACGACGGATATGTTCACGTCCAATTGCGCCGGTTCCGATAACACCAATATTAATCGTCATAAGTTTATTTCCTGTCGTTGCTATATCAATTTATTGATTCAAGAAAAGAATGCTGTTCTTAATTTCACGAGCAATATCTTCTTCAGTCCATGAGTCCATAACAGATGAGAACGGTTCAAATGCGTAAATACCGCGATAGCCCATCTGCTCAAGCCTGTTTACCTGCTCTTTGGATTTAAGAAGATCGCCTTCACTAAGCATGATGCGTTCTTCATCAGTCAGGAGGTGAGTCGCACGCGTGTCAGTCACGCCAGACAGATGCACCAGGCCAATTTGGGTAATATCAATATCCTGCTCGAAGTCATTCTCAGCATCTTCGAAGAGATGATGATGGAAGGTATCTAAAACGAGTTTAAAGGGCACACCGGCTTGTTTAATCAGGGACTGGGCAACAGTGGCAGATCGTAAAGAGCTTTGTGGAAAGCCCAGCGGCTCAACCAATCCCTGAATGCCATATTCCGCAAACAAAGGCGCGAGCGTTTTCAATGCGGAAATCGTTTCGTCATCTGAGATCTGGGTACCGTCATTAAGCGGGCACAGCACCAGGGATTCGGCACCCACGTCACGTGCATCACTCAATAACTGACGAGTCCGACTCAGAACGTCATCATTCAACTGATTAAAGGGATACACTGCGTTGATCGTGATGATTTTTATTGCAGTTTTGCCGGCCATGTTCCTTACCGCATCGCCACCTTTCCCGTCAGTCACGCTTCCGCCGTTCATATCGTTACGAAGCTCAACTTTATTCAAACCAAGCTCTTTCACCAGCTCGAAAAAACGTTCAATACTGACGGACGGTGCTATTTTTCGGTTAATGCAGAAACGGTCATTAGTGATGTTGATAGACATAAGCTATTCCTGAATGTTGATTCATCAATTGAAGGCTGATTTTGTATTTCTCAATAATTTAAAACGCTAAGGTGTGTTTTTTTATCAGCATTTCGCAGGCTTGCGGCTAAATAAAATATATCCTTAGCGCAGGGCTTATATTTTATTCAGAGCAGGCTTTTTATGGTTGTAAAGCTCATAGAAGTAATGCTCCACTTGCTCAAGACTTCTTCCTTTTGTTTCTGGAATAAATCGTATGACGAAAACGCTACCTGCAATCCCAATAACAGCGAAAATTAAAAACGCGCCGGCAAGGCCGAATGCGGCTAGCAGCAAAGGAAACGCCATCGAAATAGCAAAGTTGGCGATCCAGAGTGAGAACACTGCGCCTCCCATGCATATTCCACGCATTCTGGCTGGGAATATCTCTGAAAGAAGCAACCAGGTAACGGGTGAAAGCGCACCCTGCTGGAAGCAGAGAAAAATTAGCATGCCAGTGAGCACCAGATAAGCACGAAGTAAGTTAACCTCACCAAGATGATATTCAGGCATAAAGAAGCAAATGGCACCGATGAAGAACAGGCTACAGGTACAGCCAATCTGACCAATCAGCACGAGGGGACGCCGCCCAACCTTTCCAATTAGCCAGATACCCACCAGCGTCATAACAACCGATATGACACCATTGGAGATCGTAGCAAACAGAGCGGCATCATTACTCAGCCCAGCCGCGGTAAGCATGGTTGGAGCGTAATACATAATGGTGTTCACACCAGTAAGCTGCTGTATGGCGGCAATACCGACGCCGAGAAAGAAAATCTTCATCAACCATGGCGTGGCTAAATCACGAAGACGACCTTTACCCTGTTGTCGGTTTTCCTCGATAGTCTCTTCTATTTCTTCCAGTTCCCACTCAACATCTTCAGCAGCACGCGTTTTTTCAAGTACCTTGCGTGCTTCATTTGAGTTCCCTTTCATTACGTGCCAGCGTGGACTTTCGGGCATAAAAATCATGCCGAGCCATAACAGAACGGCCGGTACGGTAGAAAGGGCGAGCATCCAACGCCAGGTATTTTCCCCACCCCATATATCATTGAATGTTGCGTTTGAGATGTAGGCGAGCAACTGCCCTGAAACGATCATCAACTCCTGAAGGGTAACAAGCTGACCGCGTTTATTTGCCGGGGCAATTTCAGCGATGTAGACAGGCACGGTGGCGGCAGCACCACCCACGGCGAAGCCTAAAAATAGTCTTGAGGCAATCATCCATTGCACGTCTGGCGCAAAGGCTGAACCGACTGCACCCACCGCAAAAATAATCGCAAGAATGATGATGATGCGTCTTCTTCCGACGCTGTCGGAAAAATGACCCGCAGCCAGCGCGCCAAACGCGGCTCCAAATAACAGGGAGCTCGTAACCAGGCCAGTTGTGAAGGGGGTGAGTTCTAAATCACCACGCATGAAAAGTAGAGCGCCGGAAACAACACCGGTATCGTAACCAAATAGCAGTCCGCCCAACGTGGCGACGATAGCGATGATCTTAACAAACGGCTCAGTACGGGTAGCGCTGTTAGGGCCAGATGCAGGATTCGACGAGATGTAGAGTTCTTTATCCATGAAACCTCCTGGTAAAAACGGCTAAGAAACATTTAAGAATGTTAAGTAGCGCTCACCCTACCGGTATTTATATTCCGAGTTAAATATTATATGAAATTTTACTTTCATTTTGTGAGCTCAAGCATTTCATAAACTTTATTTTGATGGGTTCACATCAATCACAAGTGTTGTCCGTGAATTGTTACCTTTCACTTATTATTGATATAGGTTTTCCGAGTTTTTATGAGGTATCCGGTTTTAATGAGCCAGATAGAAGCTACTTAAAATATTCAGATAAAGAGTGATGCGATCATACATTTTTGATTAATTTAAAAAGCTCTCTAAAAAATCATCTATACACGCTTGATTGTTTTAATTTAACGATCTTCCGACAAAGATATTTGATACCAATTTTATGTGAATGCAAGAGTGTTAAATATAGTGTCTTAATTTTATAAGGTTCGGTTAATTCTACTGCGTTGCCGAAAGAAAGTAATGCCCATTGAGATCTTATAACTGGCAATAATATGTAAATCTGCGCATTCATAACGCGATAATAAATATCATTCTTTAAATTCACGTTAAGCACTGTTCTCGGAGGTATAAATCACAAAATCTACTTTGCCCTCCGCGTAGGTATCCGGTTTCTCGCCTCCTTCCAGATGACGCAGCATGAGCTCTAGTGCCAGTTGAGCATGTTGCCGGGTATTTTGATCCAGTGTTAGCGCGATACTTTGCTGAGCCATTAGTTTACGTGTGGTGGCATAGAGTTCATGAGTGATCCACACACAGGAGTTGAGCTTACGATGACGAGCCAGTGCCTGGCCAATCTCGGTATTTCCTAAACCCGTGTTGTAAATTCCCAGCAAGTTGCCCGACTTAATCAGTTGTTTTTCCAGCAGTTTACTGATGGTGTCACGTTCTTCCTGACCGGCAAGCACTTCTCGCAGGTGAATATGTGGATAACGCTCGGATAAAACATGATGAAAGCCCTCTATACGCTGTCGATGTGCGCTGTAATCCACGCGCCCGCTCACTATCAGCACTTCACCGGGTTGATGAAGCATTCTGCCCATCAAATGTCCTGCCGTCCGGCCGGCCTGCAACTGGTTGATTCCAACATGACAAAGCCGCGCTGCGCCAGGAAGGTCAGTGACCAGCGAGATAACCGGTACGCCGCGCTTCTGGCAGGTTTCCAGCGCCTCATAGATAGCTGGGTATTCATGCGCAAAAACGATTAGGCCATCACGCGTCTTGCTTCCGGCAAGAATGCGTTTTGCCACCCGTTCAGGCTGCGACTCTGGAATAAAAGTGCGGTGTAAGGTCAGCCGTCGATAACCCAAATTACTGGCGACATCGCTGAAGTCCTGTGCCAACTGCTTAAAGAAAAAGAGTCATTACCACTAAGCAAAACTTCAATCTGCCATGGATGACGATGCTCCTCAGGCAAAATCCTGTTAAGGCCACTTTCACGTGCCACCTGCAACACTTTACTAACGGTCTCCGGCGATACGCCACCACGCTCATTGAGTACACGATCCACTGTTGCCAGACCAACACCCGCTCGTCTGGCTACCTCCTGAAGGGACATCTTTTTCATTTTTTCTCCAATGAGGTAAAGACCTCAAAAACAGGGTTCAGCCAGTGTAATCATCAAGGCTATCTTGACGATGCAGCTTTCCCCAAGCATATGACGGAGTTCAAAAAAATGAGTAAGAAGCAACGTGTTGCATTGTTAGGTTGTGGGTTTATTGGTGAGGTACATGCAAAAAATCTGGTTGCACATCCCGGGATTGAACTGGTCTATGTGGCCGATACAGATCCGTCGCGTGTTGATGTGTTTGCACAACGGTTTGATACCCGTGGCGCAACAGCAAGCCAGGCTATTCAGGATGACAATATTGATATGGTGTTAATCGCCAGCGCCACACCGACGCATGCCGATTTACTTGAAGCCGCAGCGCGTGCGGGCAAAGCAATCTATTGCGAAAAACCGATAGATCTGTCGCTGGATCGGGCGCGTCGGGTAGCAGATGCTGTCCTGCCATTAAATGTACCCGTTACCGTAGGTTTTAACCGTCGCTTTGATGCCAGCCATCAACAACTCAAGCAGCAGCTCCGGCAGGGGCGCATTGGTGACGCTGAATTAATTCAGATGGTCTGCCGCTCGTCTGAAATGCCGCCACTCAGTTATTTGCAGGCGTCTGGTGGCCAGATGCGCGATCAGGCGATTCATTTCTTTGATCTGTTGCGCTGGTTAACGGACGACGAAGTCTGCGAAGTTGCAGCCATGGGCAGTGCATTAGTCCAGCCCGAAATTACCCGCTTTGGCGATGTGGATACCAGCGTCCTGTTAATGCGGATGCAGCGTGGTGCGCTGGCGCAGCTGGATAATACCCGCCGCACCGGTTATGGCTATGATGAACGTATTAGCGTGATGGGGGCTAAAGGTATGTTGGAATCAGGCAGTCAAAAGCCTCAAGGTGTGACCTGCTATCAAGGCAGTCAGATCCAGCAACCGGGGCTATTTCCCGACTGGTTCAGCCGGGTGCAGGCAACCTATTATGCTCAGCTGGACGCTTTTGTCCGCTCCCTCAATGGTGAAAGCGCAACTGATTTGCCCGGCCTGGAGGATGGGCTGAAGGCACAGGCGATTGCCGAAGCTGCAGTCATATCGCTGGCAGAAGGTCGTTTCTGCCAAGTCGCGCCGACTACGTTATGACCAATTAAAGGCGGGGAGAGTCCCGCCAAGCACCAGCCCTCAGCGTTGAACAGACTCCCAGCGGCGTGAAGTCATTGACGTTTCAATGGCCGCGAGGATTTCCTGATTTTGCAGGCCAAACGCGAAGTTAGGGAAACAGTCATTGTCGCTGCATATCCCCATCACTAAATCGTGCATCTCGATTACTTTGACGTCGAAATAGCCGAGACCTCCGCCACCAAAATCGAAGCCAAAGAAACCTGAATAGGCGGGGATTTGGCTTCCTGCATAAAGGGTTTTAAACCCACGGTCGTGCTTGTCATCATTGAAGCGGTAAATCTGAAGTTCGTTGAAACGCTCGCCATCCATATAGATTGTACCTTCGGTGCCGGAGACTTCCCAGAACACACCAAAGATGCGACCCGCACAGATACGTGACGCTTCAATAACCCCCGCAGCCCCACTGGTGAAGTTAACCAGGCACTGTACCTGATCCTCATTTTCTACCCTGCGCATCTCTGCGTTGTCATCAACGTGACTGGCATAACCGGCATCAACCTGCGGAACGGGACGCTCAGTGATACAGGTTTGCGCGCTGGCTGTGACTTCAGTGATATCACCCATCAAAAACTGGGCCACAGATAAGGTGTGTGCACCGAGATCGCCTAATGCACCACTGCCGCCAAGACGTTGTGAACAGCGCCAGGACCACGGCAGGTTTGGATCATTATAAAAACCCTGATCGAAGGTGCCACGGAACCGTACTGGCGTACCAATTTCGCCTCGTTCAATAATCTGTTTTGCCAGCAGCGCTGCCGGTGTCTTGATATTGTTGAACGCTACCATAGTTTTCACGCCAGCCTGCGCGGCGGCAGCTGTCATCTTTCTTGCCTGTTCAGCATTCAGTGCCAGTGGCTTTTCACAGTAGACGTGTTTCCCCGCTGCAATCGCTGCCAGGGCCATGTCCACGTGCAGATGGTTAGGTGAGGTAATGTCGACAACATCAACGTCAGGATCGTTAACCAGCTCCCGCCAGTCACCGTAGGCTTTTTCAGCGCCAAAACGTTTGGCGTTTGCGTCAGCCAGTTCCTGATTTTGATCGGCCAGTGCGTAAAGATGGGGACGTAACGGCAGATTTGGATAAAGCATAGCAGCACGACGACAGGCATCAGCATGGGCCTGCCCCATAAATCCTGAACCGATCAGGCCGATATTCAGTTGTGTTTTCATCAGGCATTCACCTCCGATTGTTGCGTCAGAGTAAAATGCTCCCGCATCCACCCGGCAGCGCGAGTGGCTGTGGCAAGCGGTGGCGCCCGATTTGGATCCTGTTCTGCTTCAACGATCAACCAACCCTGATAGTGACCCTGCTCAATAAAACGTATCAACGGAGAGAAGTTGATGGCACCTTCTCCGGGCACGGTGAACAGCCCGGCACGCACTGCGTCATTAAAGCTCATGTCCTGTGCACGTACCTGTGCCAGCACGTCGCTGCGCACGTCTTTCAGGTGCAGATGTACAATTCGGTGACCCCATTTTTCCAGCACTGAAGCAATATCGACACCCGCCGCAAACGCATGACCGCTGTCAAACACCAAGCCGACATTATCGTGTGTGTGAGTAAGGAAGGCCTGCAGTTCATCGCCATGCTCAACGATCATCATCAGATGGTGGTGATAGGCGAGCTTCAGGTTGTAATCACGTAACAGCACGTCGGCCAGAACATTGACCTTATGTGCATACCTGGTGATATCAATCCCACCTAACGCGGGCGATTGTGACAGCGGCGCATCAAGCGGTGCTTCGGCAGGTAACTGGCCGCATTCGCCATAAACCATCACGCTGGCGCCCAGTTGTTGAAGTAAACGAGCATGATCCCGAACGGCTTCCAGCTCATCTTCGACGCTACGGTCTGCCAGAAAACCGCTGTACCAGCCTGATGCCAGCTGTAACCCCACGCCGTCTAGCAAAGGGCGTAATGTATCAGCATCACGCGGGAATTTTCGGCCTAGCTCAATACCCTGATAGCCAGCCTGCGCCGCCTGCTGCAGACAGGTTTCCAGTGGAATATCACCGCCTAAGTCCTCAAGCACATCATTAGTCCAGCATAGCGGGCTGACACCGAGTTTTATCGTGGTTAACGCCATGGTTTTCTCTCCTTTTATGTACGTGGGCACACTGTAATCAAGCCTGTCAGTAGCACGACATCGATAAAATGAGGGAAAACCCTCACTGTTATACCTGGCCATATAGCAGTGAAAGGATCTACGCTTAACAAGAGTCCTTTAATAAATCTTTATGAAAAGCTTGGGGTTAGGGCATGCGGCAATGATTCCAGTCATGTCGGGATAAAGGATGGAAGAACATGATGAACACTGTCGGAGGACAAATGACTATTCGTGGTATTGAACATATCGGCATCACCGTTACCAGCTTACCGGACGCTGAACGCTTTTTTATTAAAGCTCTGGACGCGTCGGTCCTGTATCGCATTGTGCCGCCTGAAGATTCCGGTGCTGATGTTGGGGGTGAAGAGATGCATCCTCTTAATGGGTTTCCAGCAGAGATGAAAGTGACTGGCCTGGCGATGCTGCGATTAGCAAACGGATGCAATGTTGAGCTTTTCCAGACAGAACCGGCTACCGAGAACATTAAGGCTACTCCAGGGCAGGCGGGTATCAATCATTTTTCACTTTATGTGGATGATATTCACTCTACGGCTGAAAAGATGCGGGAGCAGGGTGCCAAGATGTTTGACGGGCCCAATGACTGTTTTGCTCAGGAGGAGGGGAAGGGTAACCAAACCTGGTTTGGTATGACGCCATTTGGCGTGCTGATTGAACTGATTACGTTGCCATCAAAAATTCAGTATGACGCAGGAGCAACGCAATCTCGCTGGATCCCGGCCCCTGAACAGAGGTTGCCCTACTGCAGCTAATCATTGAATTATGCGTTGTACATTAGTACGCAATTTGAGATCAGCGATCTGTTTAGTGCGCGTGCGCTTGATACAACCATTGGCTGTGGTGTTGCAATAACGGCACCACGTGCGGCTTTCCACCAAGTTAATGCTGAAATCAGATATACGATCAGCGTCGCACAGTATTTAACCATTTCATTGGCGCAAGACAACAGCGTATCTTCGGAGTCCCTCAATGCCAGGCGAAACCTGCATCACCATACTATTGTTTTACAATAAGTTACTGATGCTGAAATCGATGCAGTCAGGCAGCGACAGCATGAGTCCCTTCCCATTTTGACGGCCGTTAGTGCAACAGAAAAACGGGTCTGGAAACTGTAAGTTCATGCCGGGTTATTCTTGCAGAAAAAATGCATGGCAATGACGTTCTTAAGACTCCCCGCGACTACATACAGACTGCGCAGTGGCTGGAGAAGCTGCATCGACAGCGCGAAGCGGAAAATATCCCTGCAAAATAAGCAGGACTGAGATGAGTTACGCGACATCAAGCGACCCGATGACTCTGCGTGCTCATGGCAGTAGGCAAAGCGAGCGTAACGGAATGAACAGAATATCTGCATTGGCGGGTGCGGCAGCATTGGTAACTTATTTCAGGTTCATTATCAGAAGGCAAGCTGCGTTCATTTGTTGATGACCCCCTATATAAAATAAGGGGGTAAAAAACCGACGTTGATGCAAGCGTTTTACTTAAGCATTGTATGTACCAACAACACACGCATGCCATAAAACAGGGGACACGCTTGTACCCGGAAATAGAGCATGTGTTACTCGTGTATTTTGTCGGCAGAAGCAATGGACAGAAATCGCTGTTCGCATCAGGCCAGTGATTTAATCGAACCTCTAAAACCATCTTTATTTGCATTATCGATGATGTTTAAACTGGCAAATCTGCTGCGCCAGCGAGCGTTTCCACCTGCTACTCTTTATGGCTGAATGCCACATAGTAGGCTTTTAACTTTCTTCACGTAAATCTGGTCCTGCAAGAGCCAGCTGTTTGCCTGCTTCTGTGTCACTGTATTGCTTAAAATTACCAACAAAAAGCTGCGCCAGCTTGTTGGCTGCTTCCAGCCATTCCTTTTCCGAGTCCCAGTTATTTCGCGGATCGAGCAGGTTATTATCAACGCCCGGTATGTTGTCTGGTACAGAAAGATTAAAGACAGGAATTTCTTTATAAAGAGTATTGCTGACAGAACCGTTAAGGATGGCACTGATAATGTTGCGGGTGTTGGTGAGAGATAAACGCTCGCCTTTGCTGTTCCAGCCCGTGTTAACCAGCCAGGCTTGTGCGCTGGTGTCAGCCATTCTGGCTTCAAGCACGCTGGCATATTGTGTCGGATGAAGCAGCAGAAAGGCGGCGCCATAACAGGCTGAGAACGTTGGAGTAGGATGCGTAATACCTCTTTCTGTACCCGCCAGTTTTGAGGTAAAGCCGGAAAGAAAATGGTACTGCATTTGCTCGCGGTTCAGACGCGATACCGGGGGTAATACGCCGAACGCATCGGCCGTCAAAAATATGATGTGCGCCGGGTGGCCTGCGCGTGAAACCGGACGGACAATATTGTCAATGTGCGAAAGTGGATAGGAAACGCGCGTATTTTCCGTTTTACGACCATCAGCGTAGTCCACGCTGCCGTCTTCTCTCACAACAACATTTTCCAGTAATGCTTCGTGACGAATGGCTTTATAAATTTCAGGCTCAGCTTGCTCGCTTAAATTAATCGTTTTTGCATAGCAGCCACCTTCGAAATTGAAGATTCCGTCATCATCCCAACCATGCTCATCATCACCGATAAGCTGACGTTCGGGATCGGTAGATAACGTCGTTTTCCCCGTTCCTGACAGACCAAAGAAAAGGGCCACATCGCCATTGGCACCTCGGTTGGCAGAACAGTGCATTGATGCAATGCCACGTTGGGGAAGAAGGTAATTCATAACGGAGAAAAGGCCTTTTTTCATTTCTCCGCCGTACCAGGTGCCGCCAATCAACTGGATCTTCTCTGACAGGTTAAAAGCGACAAAGTTTTCGGAGTTGAGGCCCTGAGCCTGCCAGTTTGCATTGGTACATTTGGAACCGTTTATTACCATGAAATCGGGGGTAAACTGCTCAATTTCTTCGGCATCAGGAGTAATAAACATATTTTTTACGAAATGGGCCTGCCAGGCAACTTCGGTAACAAAGCGCACAGCCAGTCGCGTAGCAGCACTCGCTCCGCACCACGCATCAATCACATACAGTTTTTTGCCTGAAAGTTGAGAGGCGACGAGCGATTTGAGTTCTGCCCAGACTTCAGGTGACAGCGGTTTATTGTCATTACGTCCCGTTCCGGAGTTAGCCCACCACAGGCTATCGCGCGTTGTATCATCCAGGACGATATATTTATCTTTAGGCGAGCGTCCGGTGAATTCGCCAGTGTCCACAGCAACTGCACCGGAAGTGGTCATTACTCCGCGCTCGTAGCCCTCCAGTTCTGCTGAAGTCTCATGCTCTATAAGAAGATCATAATCAGGGTTATAAATCACTTCTGCTGTTTCATTTATCCCAACTGACAAAAGTGTTTTTTCAACAGCCTGCTGAATATTCATATAATTTCTGTCCCATATACAGATGACGTCTTACTAAGATTTTTTTAAACAGAAGAATCACGTCCTATCAATTCTTTGCCGATCTTCTTGCTACTGGCTCGATTAACGAGAAATCCGATGACCAGAGTATGAGAAACCCTAATTCCACGAATAAGCTGAGCCATAAGAGCGGCTTCACTTATCGGTTATTCAACGTTTGCGACAGGGCCGGAATTTCACCAAGTCCTGCGCCTTTTACCTTCATGGATAGTTGAATATTGCGATGAAAAACGATGCTGATCGCGGCAAGCAGCGCGGGCAGGGCAAGAATAAAAAAGATGGCTGACTGGCCCGGGAAAGCCCCCATCAACAGACCACCCAGTGATGAGCTGAGGATAGCGCCAATACGACCTATCCCGTGCATCCAGCTTACGCCCGTCGCACGGATCTCGGTTGGGTAGTATGCAGGCGAGTAAACCTGAAGCCCATTTTGCGCGCCGTTAATGCACATGCCGGTGATAAAAATAATCACACCCAGCGCCACGCCACTCAGTCCAAAAAGACCTTGCGTAATGAGACAGACACAGCCGATTAAATACACCACGCCAATAACCCATTTCGCGCGCAGTTTATCCATCAGCGCACCAACAATGATGCCTCCCACCGGGCCACCTAGCTGGAACAAACCGGCAATAATGGCGGCTTGCTCCAGTGAAATACCGCCGGAACGCATGATGGTTGGCAACCAGCCATTCAGCAGATAAATAACGAACAGCCCCATAAAATAGGTCAGCCAGAGAATGATGGTGCCGCGCGCAAAGCCGTGACGAAACAACTCTGCAATGGTGCTGTTGCGCTTAATACTGGGAGAGTTAAGGATAAAGGCACTCTCATCAGTGAAATGTCCGCCCATACGGTTCAGCAGCGCGGCAATTTGCGCACGCGGAGCCTTGCGTACCACCAGATTCAGCGCCGATTCCGGTAACAGCCAGGCAATAACCGGCAGCATGATCAGCGGCAGCACGCCACCGAAAATCAGCACGGCAGGCCAGTGATAATGAGCCAGTAGCCCGGCGGCGATAAATCCGCCCAGCCCCGAACCAATGTTAAAACCGCTGAACATCAACGTGATCATGATCCCTTTACGACGCTCGGGCATGTACTCCGACAATAGAGTCACGCAATTCGGCATCACTGCGCCTAATCCTAATCCGGCAATAAAGCGCAACAGGGCCATTTGTGTGGGCGAAGCGGCATACGCACAGGCCAGGCTGAAAGCGGAGAAGATCAGCACCGACAGTAAAATGACCCGCTTACGGCCATAGCGATCGGACATTGGCCCGGCAATCAGTGCACCCAGTGCCACGCCAAACATTGCCGCACCGAGAATCGGCCCCATTGCTGAGCGACTGATACCCCAGTGTTCAATCAGCGCCGGGGCAATAAAGCCCATTACGGCAGCGTCATAGCCGTCAAACATAATGATAATCAGGCACAGCACCAGTACGCGCCACTGAAAGGACGAGATGGGACGTACATCAATCCACTCTTTTACATTAACCAGGTTATTCGCTGTCATCGGGTACGCTCTCTTCTGTGCTACCTACGGCAGCTATCGTTGTGGTGAGAGAAAGGCAACAATCGAATAACACGTTAAGCGGGGTAAACAGCCATGTCTGTCAAAAAAGGCTTTTAGAGATATGAGTTAACTTTATATTGTGATGCGTTTAACACTGTTGTTAGGTCATTAAAATGGCGCAAATGGGCATAAATAGTGAAGCCTTGCGCCTGATACGTTTAGTGGATGTATGAGTTTCGTTTAGGTTGTGCGAGTCAGCGTCTCATCGATGCAGTCTAAGAGCGCTTTTGCCGCAGGAGAATGCAACGCCCCGCGACGAAAAGTCAGACCAATTTCACGGCGTGTGTCAGGCAGATTAAGCGCCAGAGGGGTAAGGATTTTAGCGCGTAATTCATACTCAAGCTGATGCGAAGAAACGGCTGCCACCATATCGGAATCAAGAAGTAGCCCGCGCACTATCGCCAAATCTCCGCTTTCCACTACCGGTTGTGGGGCAGACATGCCTAACGTTTTAAAGGCACGGTCCAGTAAATGTCGTGCGGGTGAGTTATCGCGCGGCAGGATCCACTGTGTCAGCTTCAGGTTATCTGGGGTTAAGGGTCGGCCAGCCAGCGGATGCTGCGGCCGTGCCAGTAAAATAAGTTCTTCATCGAATAAAAGCTGATTTTGAATATCCGGCACCGCGTCGTGCTGACGCAGTGCGCCAAGAATAAAATCAATATCGCCAGCGCGTAATTCAGTGATCAGCGCGCTAAAGGCGCTTTCATTGGTCACTATTTTGATACCGGGATAGCGCGTCACTAGTCGGGTAATGGCCAGAGGCAACACGCTGCTGCGGCAAAGCGGCAGCGCGCCGACATGTACTGTGCCGGTAAGGATCCCTTGCTGAGCAGCGAGATCTTCAGGTATATGCCGCATCTCGTTCAATGCGCGACTGATAAACGGGGCGATTTCTCGTCCGGCGGGCGTAGGCATCATGCCTTTGGGCGTGCGCTGAAACAGCGTTAATCCTGCTCCTTTTTCCAGTACTTTCAATGCTGCGCTGACAGCCGGCTGGCTAATACCGATTGATGTTGCCACGCTCTGAGTGTGATGGAGCTTGAACAGTTCAAGAAAAATTTGTAGCCGTCTCAGATTGAATAGCCAGATCGGCTCAGCCTCTTCACGACCGTTGTCACGCTGTTTCAATTTGCTGAGTACCGAGGGGATCAGGTGCAATTCCTGTATAGCGCGCTTGGCTCTCGGCAGAACACATTTTCCCATTTCCGTCAGCATCATGCCGCTTGCGTGACGCTCGAATAACGGCGTGTTTAAAGTGTGTTCAAGGTCACGAATTGATCGGGTGATTGCCGACTGGGTACGAAATAATTTGTTCGCAGCCTCGGATACAGTTCCACGTTCAGCGATCATACAAAAAGAGCGTATTTGCATGATTTTTAACTGATTTTCTTCATTAGGCTTTTTCATATTTATCGCCGAGAGTTTGAGGTCTGAATCACAACATAAATAAAAGTCATAACTGACGCAATGAAAGGCATTACCCGCACGTCAGACTGCATGTCAGGATGAAAAAAACAGCAAAATGCAGGATGACATGATGGAAAAGATCGCAAAAAGAGTGCTTTAGTCGTCAGTGCCCACTCCGCTGATTTCGTCTGGCGTGCAGGTGGCGCGATTGCGTTGCATGCCTCTCAGGGTTACGACGTGCATGTGGTATGCCTTTCCTATGGTGAGCGCGGCGAATCAGCAAAGTTGTGGCGCAAAGGCAATATGACTGAAGCAATCGTGAAGCAGAGTCGACAAGAAGAAGCCGAAGCTGCGGCCAAAATTCTCGGGGCAAGCATTGAATTCTTTGATCTTGGCGATTATCCACTACGTGCAGATAAAGAAACGCTGTTCCGCCTTGCAGACGTGTTCCGTAAAGTCCAACCGCACTTTGTTCTGACTCATTCAGTGAATGACCCCTATAACTACGATCATCCGCTGGCCGCTAACCTGACTCAGGAAGCCCGCATCATTGCGCAGGCCGAAGGTTATCGTCCCGGTGAAACCATTATCGGTGCACCTCCGGTTTACTGCTTTGAGCCACACCAGCCGGAGCAGTGCAACTGGAAACCCGATGTTCTCCTGGATATTACGTCGGTCTGGGATAAAAAATATGCCGCCATCCAGTGCATGGCGGGGCAGGAGCACCTCTGGGAATACTATACGCGCGTGGCATTACAACGTGGTGTACAGGCTAAGCGTAACGTAGGGATCACCTCATCTAAAGTGATTAGCCACGGCGAGGGCTATCAGAGCCTGTTTCCGCGCGTAACGGAGGATTTGTCATGAGCATCGTGAATAAAAAAGGTGTAGTCGTGAGAAATATTGAGCGCGCCGAGTCCGAGCTGGTCGCACAATTTGCACGCTATGGCGTGGCGACCACGCATGAAGCGCAGGGACGAAGTGGTTTGCTTGATGTTCGTGTGCGTCCGATCCAGCAAAACCGTGCTGTCGCAGGCAGTGCAGTAACTGTACTGGTCTCACCCGGTGATAACTGGATGTTTCACGTAGCGGTGGAACAGTGTCAGCCGGGCGACATATTACTGGTAGCGCCGACCTCAGATTGCCATGACGGTTTTTTTGGCGATTTGCTGGCAACGTCATTGCAGGCGCGTGGGGTGGTCGCTCTGGTAGGCGATATCGGTATCCGTGACAGCCAGACGTTGCGTGACATGAATTTTCCCGTCTGGTCGCGAGCTGTTTATGCGCAGGGTACGGTGAAAGAGACATTAGGCTCGGTAAATGTGCCGGTCGTCTGTGCCGGGCAACTGGTCAGTCCGGGCGACATCGTGGTGGCCGATGATGATGGCGTGGTCATTGTGCCGCGTGAGCAGGCTGAGGCAGTCAGTGCTGCGGCACAAAAACGCGTTGATGCGGAAGAAGGCAAACGTCAGCGACTCGCCGCCGGTGAGTTGGGTCTGGATATTTATCAGATGCGGCCAGCGTTAGCTGAGAAAGGGCTGCGCTATGTGAATTCCCTTGATGAACTGAAGAAGGGCTGACGATGAAACAGACTTTGCTCCCTTGCGTCCTAATGCGTGGCGGCACCTCTAAAGCGGCCTGCTTTGTGGCATCAGATCTGCCCGCCGATAACGCCACGCGCGATCGCGTGTTACTGGCCGTCATGGGTTCACCCGACATGCGTCAGATTGATGGTATCGGCGGAGCCGATCCGCTGACCAGCAAAGTTGCGATTGTTTCAGCCTCAACGCGTCCCGACGCGGATGTTGATTACCTGTTCGCGCAGGTTAACGTGAATAAAGCCGTAGTAGATTACGGGCAAAACTGCGGCAACATTCTCGCTGCGGTCGGGCCGTTCGCAATTGAAAAAGGGCTGGTGGCGGCGCAGGGAGAGGTCACACGGGTGCGCATTTTTATGGTGAACACCGGGCAAATCGCAGAAGCATGTATCGCCACGCCTGAGGGAGCTGTGGAGTATGAAGGCGATGCGCAGATTGACGGTGTGCCGGGTTACGCAGCTGAGCAGATACTGAATTTCCAGGATATTGCTGGCTCCAGCTGTGGTGCGTTGCTGCCGACGGGGAATGCACGCGACAGCTTTGACGGAATTGATGTGACCTGTATTGATAATGGCATGCCTGTGGTGTTGTTACGCGCAGCCGATCTGCAACGAAGCGGGCTGGAAACGCGTGAACAGCTGGACAATGACGACGAGCTGAAAGCGCGGCTGGAGTCGATCCGCCTACAGGCTGGCCCACGAATGAACCTTGGCGATGTGGCACAGCGTACGGTGCCAAAAATGACGCTGATTGCCGCTCCGGAACAAGGCGGTGCCCTGACTACACGCACCTTTATTCCGCACCGCTGCCATGCATCCATTGGCGTATTAGGCGCGGTGAGCGTGGCAACCGCCTGTCTGATCCCCGGCTCTGTTACGGAAGGGCTTGCTGAGGTCAGCACTGCCCATGAACAGAGACTGGCTGTTGAACATCCCACTGGCGAGTTCAGCGTAATGCTGACACGTGATGCGGCGGGCAACGTTATCAATAGCGGACTGATTCGCACGGCACGCCTGCTATTTGAGGGTCGAGTAGCCATTCCGGGAACACTCTGGTCAGGCAACTGAGGAATACACATGACAGGTATTGCGATTATTGGTTTTGGTGAAGCCGGACAGGTATATGCTCAGGATTTAGCGGGTATTGCAAACGTGCGTGTCTGGGACAAAAGTTTCTCAGCCAGCACGCTGAGCATTTGCGCGGGCTGGCGGGGCAAATCGCCGTTCAGCCAGCAGATTCGCTGAATGAGGCGCTGGACGGCGCAGATTGGGTGTTATCCCTGGTAACAGCATCCAGCGCGCTGGACGTCGCAAAACAGACAGCGCCGCTGCTGCGTGCCGGCCAGATTTTTCTGGACTTTAATTCCGTTGCACCGGAAACCAAGCGTGCCGCCGCTGAGGTAATAGCCGCAGGGGCAGGAGCGTATCTGGATGTTGCGGTCATGGCACCGGTGCCGCCAAAGCGGCTTGCTACACCGCTGCTGATTGGCGGGTTTGCAGCGTCTCTCGCTGCGGACACGTTAAGTGCGCTGGGTTGCAACGCGCGCGCTGCCAGTGAGCATATTGGTGACGTGTCGGCGATCAAGATGTGTCGCAGCGTAATGATTAAAGGTCTGGAAGCCTTAACCACCGAATGTCTCAGTGCGGCGCGGCAGTATGGTGTAGAAGAAGCCGTTTTAGCCTCTCTGCATGCCAGTTTCCCGTCGCTGGGATGGAACGATCAATTGCCGCATTATCTTATCAGCCGGGTTGCGGAACATGGCGTCAGGCGCGCGGAAGAGATGGGCGAAGTGGTGAAAACCTTGCAGGATGTCGGCGTGGCGGGGGTAATGAGTCAGGCGACACAGCAGGTGCAGGCCGGATTGCCGGCAAGAATGGCGGAGCAGTGCGTACGCTACAGTGATTTTACGCCATTCGTCTGGCAGGAAGCGTTAGATCGTTTGAGGTAATTGATCATGAGAGCGCCTACAAGCTACTGAGTCGTTGCTTAAAACCCGGCCTCAGATTTTCATTGCAGAGAAGATGAATAAAAGCCGCTTTATTCATTAACTCTTCTTCTGTCTGCTCATGCGCTAAAGGCCATAACAACCGAGCTTTTGCTGAGAATGTGGCAGGACTGGCGGTAAAAAAGGTGCCGGCTTCAGTTAGCACCTTTGCGTAGCGTGATTAACACGGTAACGGGGTGCTATTTGCGCCGCCAGCTCGGCCAGCAATGAATGATTCGCACCATACGGCCTGCGCCTACTACTTCACCGTTGAACCAGGTAAAACATATTTCCTTACGCTGCTTATCTAAATGCTGACTTTCTCCACGAAAAGATTTCGCAGTGAAAATATGCAATAAATTTATACTTGCCACACACGGTATTACCTCAGGGAACCTTATGAAGAACAAGCTTTTTTACGGTCTGCAGTTGCTGTCACTGCTGGCCGTTTTTTTAATATTGCCGGAAGCACATGCAGCCAATCTGGCAATGATGAAACCCGCGGTCAGCTGTGACAGCCTGAAATCTACTGACCTGACAGAGATCGGTGGTAAAGGCAGTCAGGTTAACAGCACCTCGGTTATCAAACTGAACAATGCTCAGTGGTGCAAAGTAGAAGGGACGCTGGCTCCGGAAATTAGTTTTCGTCTTTTATTACCCGCAGACAGCTGGAATCAACGATATATGCAGGTAGGCTGTGGGGGCTTATGTGGCTCCATTACGCTGCAGCCCGGCGCAGCGGCAGGGTGCGCACCGCTCAACAGTAACGGCTTTGCTGTGGCGGCGACAAATATGGGGCATCGTGAAGAGGAAGCGGACTGGGGAAATGACAGCCAGAAACGCAGCGATTTTGCATGGCGGGGACAACATTTGACTGCGCTGGCCGCTAAAAAACTCATCGCCGCGTTCTATCAAAAACCGGCAGCATTTGCTTACTTCAACGGCTGCTCCGACGGTGGGCGCGAAGCGCTGATGGAAGCGCAGCGTTTCCCGCATGATTTCAACGGCATCATTGCGGGTGCGGCAGCCATGAATTTCCAGGTACAGAACGCGATGTATCATGCCTGGCAGGTAGTCAGCAACCGGGACAAAGACGGCAACGCACTACTGACGTCAAAAGACCTGCCGTTGATACATCAGGCTGTGCTGAATCAATGTGATGCGCTCGACGGACAGAAAGATGGCCTGATTGCCGCGCCGGAAGCCTGTCATCCCAACCTGGATGTGCTTCGCTGTAAAGCGGGTCAGCAGGACGGTAAATGCTTGAGCAACGTACAACTTACCGCGCTGAAGAAACTCTACGACGGGCCACGCGATGCAAAAACCGGTCGTAAATTGATTGTCGGCGGGCCGCAGTATGGCTCTGAACTTGCCTGGCAGGGCGTGTTTATTCCTGAAGAAAAGAGCCAGCTAGTGATGAGCTCAATGATTTCGCTCTCTTCGCTGCGTTACGTTAATTTTGTCACTAACCCGGCACCGTCTTTTACACTTAATGAGCTGAAATTTGATCAGAAAACTTTCGATGAGCTCAGTAAGTTGCACAGCCTCTATGATGCCACCAATCCTGATTTGCGCGCGTTTGCTAAGGCAGGCGGCAAGCTGATCATCTGGCACGGCTGGGCCGATCCGCATATTTCTCCTATAAATTCAATTGCATACCACAATGCGCTGGGCAAAGAGATGGGCGCATCACAGCGCCAGGCCTTTGAACGTCTGTATTTGCTGCCCGGTGTTTACCATTGTTCGAATGGAGAAGGCCCGAGTCTGGTCGATTTCCTGACGCCCGTGATGAACTGGGTGGAAAAGGGCCAGGCACCTGACGCTGTCACTACCTGGCAGGCCTCACCGCAGCAGAAAAACAGCTTCGGTCAGCCTGTCGGCGCGGGTGGTAAGCTGCCTTTGAAAGCCAGCCCGATGCAGGGAGGAAAACCTCCAGTGACGGAACGTCCAGATATGAAACTGGAAACCATCCCGTCTAACGCAGCATCGCGTCCTGTTTATCCTTACCCGCAATATGCGGTGTGGAACGGCAAAGATAATGTAATGCAGGCGGCGTCCTATGTGCCGAAAACGTTACCTATAATCAACAAGCATTACGATTGGGCAGGATCGCATTTTTATCAGCCTTATCAATTTAGACATTAAAATCAGTTAAAATGTAAATATAAAAAGCGTCGCGATTGCGGCGTTTTTTATTTTAGCGCGTTAGAGATTTGAAGGTATCTATTAATTCAGGATGTTTCTGATTTATTGAATTGACGCCTTTATAAGCATGTTGGTTGTAAAAAAATAACTACTTTTAATTAATATTTATAAGGATAAAAGAAGAGTGTATCTATAGCGAGTAAAAAGGTATGTTGATTTTTTATTAATAAAACTCATGGCTGGATAAATATTAGTGATTAGCTTTTTTCTTACGCTTTAATAATAGATTAAGTGTTGTTTTTTATATTGTAATTTTACCGCGGCAGCGATCACAAAAAACTATAAAGGTGCTGTTATCAATCCTTATTTTAACCTAGTTCTGTATGTCGTTAAACGATAATAATGAGCGTTACCTGAAAAGGTGGCGAGCTATTTTTTTGTAGCCAACGGCGGGTGGAAAATGAAAACAGGATGGTACGGTGAACTCACCAGAAATGAAAAGAAAACCTGGTGGGCCTGTCTGGGCGGGTTTACTCTCGACTCGATGGATAGCACTATTTATTCGTTAGTGATGCCAATATTATTAAGTCTGGCAATACTGACTAAATCCGAAGCTGGAATATTAGGGTCGGCATCCTTAATAGGTAGTGCTTTGGGGGCTGGAGCGCTGGCATGCTGGCCGATCGCTGGGGGCGTATTCGCGTAATGCAGTTAACGGTTTTATGGGTGGCCTGCTTTACAGCACTGACTGCACTGTGTGGCGAGTTCTGGCAGTTTCTGATCGTACGTTTTTTACAGGGCCTTGGTTACGGCGGCGAAGTTGTCGTTGGTGGTGTGTTAATCAGCGAAGTGATCCGGGCGAGTTATCGCGGTCGTGTTGGAGCATCAATTCAGAGCGGATACGCACTGGGTTATGCCATTTCATTGGCCGTACTGCCGGTGTTACTGAATTTTTTCCCGCAAGAAATTGCCTGGAAATTATTTTTCCTTATCGGCATTGTTCCGGCTGTTCTGGTGTGGTTTATTCGTCGCTTAGTGCCGGAGTCACCCGTTTTTTCGAATACGACGCAAAAGAGACAACCTAAAAAGATAACGGAGATATTTCAGGCAAAGCACCGGCGTATTACCGTGACCGCAACTTTATTGGCCAGCGGAATATTTGGTGGTGCTTATATAATGATTACCTGGTTGCCAACCTATCTGCGTATGGAACTGGGATTGCCGGTAGTATCAATGTCAGGTTATTTAGCGATAAATATTTTGGGTTCGCTGATAGGCCCCTTTCTCTATGGCCGATTAAGCGATAAGTTTGGCCGATGGAAAACCATTATTCTGTTTCTATTGTGTCAAATGATTGTTGTCAGTATTTATATGTTTGCTAATGTCAGTCTGAATATGACGCTTGGATTGGGGTTTTTTCTCGGGGCATTACAGGGTGGTTTGGCTTCAGGTTTAACCCCCGCCTTTTCTGAATTATATCCTACACACATTCGCGGTAGTGGGGCAGGATTTTGCGCCAGCTTCGGACGCGGCTTCGGTTCGCTAATGCCTGCCCTGGTAGGTATTGTTTCGAGTCAGGTTCATTTAGGATATGCAATGGGAAGTCTGGCGATTGCTTCTTATTGTATAGGGATCATCGCCGCTCTGTGCCTGCCAAATGCAACGGGCGTTAATCTCGCTGAAGTTAATTAAAGCGAATTCTTTTTAATTCTCGTCAGCAAAACATTTTTAGCGCAGTGAATAGTGAAACGGGTGCGGCTTATACAGCGCACCACACCTGTAAACTGACAGGAATGGTCGGTGACGTTGAGACGCAACAATCAGTTGCGTGACAAGCCGGGGAACCGCAGCGCCTATTGCACGTTAATCTGTTTCGGTTATGTAAAATTCCTTTCGACTGACCCCTGTGATCATGCAACCTGTTTGCGTATATAAACGTGGGGTTGCCGCTTCTTTACCCAGCCTGTCGTGTTACCGCTGTCACATTATAAAAGAAACTCATACCTGCAAAGGTAAAACCAACTCTCTTGTTGGGTGAAAGGCGGATAACTTACCTCTTAATTAAACAGAGAACATTGGTACGCCTACACAAGAAAGGAGGTCCTTATGACAAATCAAATGACGGAGCCCTGTCATGATATTGCCCATCTGGCACATGTCGAGATTTACACTGACAAATTTGAAGAGAGCCTTAATTTCTTCGTCAATGTCTATGGCCTTACCGTCTCGGCGCAGGATGAAAAGCATGCATGGCTGCGTGCCTGGGATGACTATGAATTTCATACCCTGAAGCTGACGCGTCATCATACGACTGGAGTAGGGCACATCGCTTATCGTGCCAGCTCGGAAGCAGCGCTGATGCGACGTGTGGCCGTCATTGAGGCCAGCGATTATGAAATAATTGGCTGGGTGAATGACGATCAGGGGCACGGTCGCGCCTTCCGCTTTGCCGATCCTTTCGGTCATGTTTTTGAAATTTATTATGAAACCGTACGCTATCAGGCTGAAGTAGGTGAGAGCCCGTCACTGAAAAATCTTGCGCAGCGTTATCATGGACGTGGTGCTTGTCCTCGCCGCCTCGATCATCTTAATTTGCTTGCAGCGGACGTAAGTGAGTTTAAACGCTTTATGGAAACCTGCCTTGGCTCGCGGGTTACCGAGATGATTCAGCTTGATAATGGCCGGATTGGTGGCTGCTGGTTCACGATTAATAATAAAACTTATGACCTGGCATGCACGGAAGAGCATGGCGGCGGCAGAGCACGTCTGCACCACGTGACTTATGCCACAGACACCCGAGAGGATATTCTGCGCGCAGCCGATATCTTTCTCGAAAACGGCGTGCATATTGAGACGGGCCCGCATAAGCATGCGATTCAGGGGACCTTTTTCCTTTACGTCTGGGAGCCGGCGGGGAATCGCGTTGAGCTGGCAAACTCCGGCGCTCGCCTGATACTCGCCCCGGACTGGCAGACTGTGGTATGGACAGAGACCGAGCGTAAAAAAGGACAGGCGTGGGGATTAAAGACTATTGAGACTTTCCATACGCACGGTACACCACCGATGCCAAAGGATCCATAAGAATGAGTTTTGCATTTGTTAAAGGCTGGCATAATGAAGGGGAATAGCACTTGCTGACCCAATGCACAGTATTCAAGTTTTAACCTGATCTTCTGCCTGAACAGGCAGAATTTCTTCGCAATATTTTACGGTAATCCCTGCAATCGGCTTTTTGCGCCAAGCCCTTAGCTATTTAATATAAAACTTTGGCGCAGATCAGCGTAGTCATAAATGCTGATCTTCTGACCGGTGACGAACGTTTTTTTATTCATTAGGTTGAGCCAGATACGATATTTTTCGTACTGGAACTTCAGCAGCTTCTACAGCATGCGCAGCTCCTACCAGGCAAAGGTATCCTCCAGCTCCGTCGGCGTTTCACTGACCGGACGGTGCAGGTTTTTCGGGTATTTTGCTGTTCTGGCGAAGTGACGGTTGAAGCCGGCAATAAAGTTTCCAGCCAAGCGTTAGCGGCCTTCATTACGTTAAATAATACGCCCTTTCAAATACACTTCTTTTACGTTCTCCATTTTTTATCCATAAATTAAACTTTCTGCACATGTCACCGCAGTTTTATGTCGTTGGATGTAACAAATTGCGTTTAAATGTATCTTTATGATTCACCTTTCTGATAAATGCGAATGATTATGATAATTATTACGGCGCAATTTTTTGCCGATAAAAATAACCTGGTATAATCATATGTCTTATTTTTTTAATGCACGGAAAACTGCCTTGTCTTTACTGGTAGGCAGCATAATTCATAGCGGATATTCTCTGGCTTCGAATTCAGAATCTTCAGTACCGTTATTACGGAATGCCGAAGAAATAAACAATGCTTCATTACCAAATAAAGCCAGAACGAAAAGTAACTCAGAAGATGTCACTGAAAAGAAGGCTACAAATGCTGACGTTATGGTTGTTACAGCAAAGCCGGAAGAGAAGCTGAAACAACAGCCTGGCGCTTCTCTGATTACACAAAAAGATATTGAAAGTGACCCACCCGTAAATGATTTATCAGAAATTATTCGTAAAATGCCGGGCGTGAATTTAACCGGCAACAGTGCAACCGGTAGCCGCGGAAATAACCGCCAAATTGATATCCGGGGAATGGGGCCTGAAAATACGCTTATATTGATTGACGGTGTGCCGGTTTCATCGAGGAGCTCAGTTCGTTATAGCCGGACGGGTGAACGCGATACCCGTGGCGACAGTAACTGGGTGCCGCCAGAGATGGTTGATCATATTGATGTTTTACGTGGCCCAGCCGCTGCGCATTATGGTTCAGGCGCAATGGGTGGCGTCGTCAATATTGTTACTAAACGCCCCACCAATGACTGGCATGGTTCTCTGTCACTCTTCACCAATCAGCCTGAAGATAAAGATGAAGGCGCAACGAAGCGCATGAATTTCAGCTTAAGCGGCCCGCTTGTTGATGATGTTTTAACCCTGCGTCTGTTTGGGAATATCAATAAAACTGACGCAGATGCATATGATATCAATAACAGCGAAAATGGCTCTTACGCAGCCGGCAGGGAAGGAGTACGTAACCGCGATATTAATACCCAGCTTCAGTGGAAAATTAATCCGCAACAGTATCTTGATTTTAATTATGCCTATAGCCGACAAGGCAATATTTATGCCGGTGACACGCAGTACAGTAACAGTAATTTAAGCACGCTTGTCCCTGATTTATATGGTTCAGAAACCAACCGTATGTATCGTCAGGCCTATAGCATAATACATAACGGCATTTGGGACTGGGGCCAGTCTAAGCTGACGATGAGCTATGAGGATACGCACAATACCCGTCTGGCAGAAGGTTCAACCGGTAAAGTGGAAGGTATGATTAGCAGCGATACCTACAATACCAGCCGTTACAAAACCTGGCGGATTAATAACGAATTCACTATTCCTTTTACGCTGTGGGTAGACAATACCCTAACGCTGGGTGCTGAGTGGAACAAAGAACAACTCAATGATCCCGCGTCAATGCAGGAAACTGACGCCACAGGGCTCGACATTAACGGTATTTCCGGCGATCCCTCGCAGCGAGCCAGTAAAAACAGTCAGGAACTCAGTGCTGTTTACCTGGAAGATACGATTGATGCTTTTGACGGTACGACTCTCATCCCTGGCGTGCGGTTTGATTACAGCGATCGCTTTGGCAGTAACTGGAGCCCAAGCCTGAACCTGCAGCAGGCGTTAGGCGACAATGTTACGTTCAAAGCCGGTATCGCACGCGTTTTCAAAGCGCCGAATCTCTATCAGTCCAGTGAAGGTTATCTGCTGGCAAGCAGCGGTAATGGCTGTAACATTGGTGGCAGCACCGGTTGTTATCTAATGGGTAACAGCGATCTCAAACCTGAGATCAGCATTAACAAAGAAATCGGTCTGCAATGGAACGACGAAGGCTACAGTGCGGGGCTTACCTACTTCCGCAATGATTATCAGAATAAAATCGTCGCGGATAACGGTAATTCTCTGGGCACCGTTGAGGTGGCAAACGCGCGTTACTCATCCACGTATGATATCTATCAGTGGCAGAACGGGGGCAAAGCTCTCACGCAGGGAATGGAAGCGAACCTGACTATCCCTGTGGTAGAAGACACCCTGAACTGGCGAACCAATGCGACCTACATGTTTACCTCCAAATATAAAGAGACAGGTAATCCTCTGTCTCTGATCCCGAAATATACCGTAAACAGCTGGCTGGAATGGCAGATGACAGATGCCTTGTCGACTACCCTCAGCTGGACTATGTATGGCCGCCAGCATCCACGTACCACAGCCGAAATTCGTAAGGAAGCCAGCGGGCTGGCGGAAAACGAAGTGGGTGCCTATGCCATCTGGGGCGTAGGAGCAAACTATCAGTTTAATAAAAACCTTCGTTTCACTGCTGGTATCAGTAACTTACTTGATAAACGTATTTATCGGGAAAATGAGGGTGCCTCTACCTATAACGAACCTGGTCGCGCTTACTATGCGGGCGTAACCACGTCATTCTGATAGAAAGTCCCGAATGAGCAAAATGTGCTGTAATTAAGTACAAACATCAAAGCTGGTCATTTATATGGTCAGCTTTTCATTACTTCCCCCACTTCTAAAAGCAATTAATTATCTTCAAAATCAGTAGCTTTTTAACTACAGTGGCAAATTTTTGGCTGTTGATTTACTGCTTTCTCATCCCTGATGTACCAAAAATCCTCTTGCATCTTATTATCGTAAGATATACAAAGATGAATATCTTACGATACAGTCGTAAGACACATTTAATCAGGAGAGACCTATGTTTAGAGATATGTTTAATGAACGCCGTGGCGGCTGTGGTCGAAAACACGCGCACCGCAATGAATTTGCTGATCAGGTTGAAAGCCGTACAGAGAAGCCAGAAACAAGCGTTAACCAGTGGCATCAGGCGATGCGCGGTGAACGTCATCGGGGACGTTTTGCCGGTCCGCATGGCGGACGTGACGGGGGTCATCGCGGACATCGTCGTGGGGGTGGTGATTCCGGTCATCGCGATCGTCCCTCTTTCCTTCGTGGCCGTAAATTTGGTGCGGATGAGTTACAGATTTTATTACTGACGTTGTTGAAAGAGCAGGCCAGCTACGGCTATGAGCTGATCAAAACTCTGTCAGAAAAAAGCGGCGGTTTTTATAAACCAAGCCCGGGCGTGATTTATCCAGCCCTGACTTACCTTGAAGATGTGGGCCATGTCACTGTGCATCAGGAAGGTAACCGCAAACGCTATGCGATCAATGAGCAGGGAGAAAGCTGGCTGACCGACAATCAGGCAATGGCGGATGCGTTGCTTGCTAAACTGGCGTTGTTCGCTCAGCAGAGCGAAACCGTGAATCAGGCAATGTCTGAGCAGCGTCAGCCGTTTGAACCGTCATTAATGCAGGCGCTTCATGAACTACGAAGCCAGTTACATAGCTATCATGGCAGTGATGAAGAGACGCAGCGACAGGTTGCCGCCATTTTGCAACAAACGCTTGCACAGCTTAAATCTGTAGAATCTTAATTTGTATCAAGCTCGCACTAACACATTATAAAATAATAACTTTCCTCCACATGCTGATCCTGCCAGTACGGACAGCATCATAAAAAAGGTATTGAGTGATCCCTCACTTAATACCTTTTTCGCTTTGCTGAGCGCTGCAACTTCAACGTTTTTTAACCTTCATCCTGAATTGTGCGCTTGATCTCCAATTCATCGCAAACAATGAGATATATCTATTAATGCGATATATCTAAATTATCGCTTCCTCGTTACTGAAGTCAGTCGTAGTGGCGGGGGCAAAAGCGGGCCGGTTATGTCATTGCTGGCTCACATAACAATACTGACAATCGCTTCGTCTGAAAGAGAGAACATGCCCATGCCACAGATTGATGAGTTGGTTTTGGAACCCCCTTTAATGTAACGCGTGCCAGCCACGTCGTGCTTAACGTCCGCGACCTTAATGCCAGCCGGCATTTCTATACCGAGCTGGTCGGGCTAGTGGTGAGTGATGAAGATGATTCGGCTGTCTATTTACGCGGCCTCGAAGAGCGCGGGCACCACAGTTTAGTGCTGCGTAAATCATCTGAAGCGACATGTGCATGTATCGGAATGCGCGTACGTAATGAAGACGATATCTATAAAGCACAGGACTATTTTGCCGAACAGGGCAAAACGGCGACGCTGGCTGATGTGCCTTATCAGGGGCTCACGCTGCGCGTCAGAGACAATGTGGGTGTGCCACTCGAATTTTGCGCATCAATGGAACCGCGTGAACGGATGCTGAAACAGTATCAGCATTATCGCGGGGCCAGCGCGCAGCGACTTGATCACTATCAGCTGCAGGTCAGCGATGTTCGCCAGACGTGGGGCTTTTATCAGGCGCTCGGATTTCGCGTCAGTGAATATACCTATTCGAATATTAGTGAGATGCAACATTTATGGGGCGTCTGGCTGCAACGGAAAGGCAATCCGCACGATATCGTTTTCACCCAAGGTCCAGGCCCGCGCCTGCATCACTTTGCTTATACCCTGCCGGATTCCAACGACATGATCCGCGCCTGTGATGTTGCCGGTGCGTTAGGTTATGCGCCCAGCCTGGAGCGTGGCCCTGGCCGGCACGGTATCAGTGGTGCACTGTTTACTTATTTCCGCGATCCTGACGGGCATCGCATCGAATTGTTCAATACGCATTATCAGCACATCGATCTGGAACCCGCGCTCGGCTGGGATTTAGCTGATCCTAAACGCGCCGATCAGTGGGGACTTCCCGCCCAGAACAAGTGGTTTACCGAAGCCACGTCCTTTACTGACACTGTTCTCACTCAACCGGAAATCCGTGTCGATCCTCCTACGCTGGAACGTTTTCTTGCCTTGGCTAACGATGGTTAACCGTTCTGCAGTAACGCTGTAATACGCGTGGCGCAAAGCCCGCTATCCCACTGTTTCTGCATCAGCAGACTGTGATATCAGCTTTAGGGAGACAGGATCGTGAGTACATTCATTCAAAATCCACTTGTCAGAATTCTCGTTGCCTACGCCCTCGGCGTAATGGCTGCAATGACCGTTAGCGAAGCCGTAACTGAATTAGGTTCTATTGCTAAAGAGTTTCACGTATTCGACCACAGCCAGATGGGCCTCATTATGTCCCTGCCTTCGCTGATGGTTGCGTTAGGTGCACTGTTGGCCGGATACATTGTTGATCGTGCCGGGGACCGTATTGTTCTGTTAGTCGGTGCCGTTGTTATTGTCATTGGTGATGTTTGTGTCGTTGCCGCCCCCACATTCAACTTACTTTTAGCCGGGCGAATCGTGACAGGCATAGGTTACGTCATGACGGCCGTTGCCGCTGTAACGCTGTTAATTCGTATTACGACCGGCAAACAACGCAATATGGCGATGGCATTATGGTCAACCTTTGTTCCCGCCAGTTTTCTGCTGCCCTTTCTCTCTGCCGGTCTTGCGGACCACTTCAGTAACTGGCGCGCTGCGTTTATTGCGCATTCGCTACTGACGCTGCTGCTGGCATTCATCGCCATGATTAGCCTGCCGCGTCGGAGTGCAGAAGAGAAAGCGCAGTTTTCACGCACGCGTGGTCTGCGCGCTGTTCTGAGAAGCCCGCTGATCTATCTGCTCGGTATTTCATTTGGTGCCGACGCCTTTTTGCAAACCGGCATTATTTCCACACTTGCACCCTATTTATCGAAACGCTACAGCGTACCGCTGGTGGAAGTGGCGCACTGGAATGTGGTGGCGATGATATGTAACGGCATTGGCTGCCTGATGGTAGGCGCAATGCTTAACCGGGGAGTAAAGGCCGCCGCGATTGGATTCGTTGGGCTTATCCTTACCGGCATTCCAGCCCTCGCAATTTACATGTTGCCACTCGGTTTCATGCTCTCGGTGGGCGCGTCATGGCTGTTTATGTTTGGCAGCGGCCTGCTGGTGGGCATGTGGGCACTGGCACCGGTCGTCGCGCCAGCACGTGAAAGCATTGGCGCCACCAGCGGCTTGATCACACAACTGACGCTGGTTGGCGTGTTCTTGGGGCCTCCACTGTTTATCGCGGCACAACACAGTGGAAGCATGCAGTCGCTGGCAGTGTTGGTCATCGGTGGGCTGGTTGTTTGTCTGGCAGGCGTACCGATCTGGCTGCGCGATGTCAATCATCAGCCCGGACGCGACGCCCATGCTGGAGACCGTAGCACCCTGAAAAGCCATATCTGAATTTCCTGAACGCTGAGCTTAAAAATTCATAAACAAGAGGACGTCACTATGTTGGATATCGTCATCATCGGTGCGGGCCCGGCTGGCCTTGCCGCTGCCCTGCGCCTGCATCAACAGGGTTTTCGCCCGCGGCTGTTTGAAGCCGTTGCAGAGATAAAACCGCTGGGCGTCGGCGTTGACATCAAACCCTATGCAGTCAGGGAAATTACCGAGCTGGGTCTATACGACGCGTTTGTCGACATTTCGGTTGAAGCGAAAGAATCGATCTTTTACACCGGCTACGGACAGCAAATTTTTGCAGAACAGTGCGGCCGTCATATGGGCTACGACCATGACCAGCGATTTGTTCATCGGGGTCGTCTGCAAATGATGCTCTACAAAGCGGTACAGGAAAGGTTGGGTCAGGATGCCATTACGCTCGGCTGTCGTTGCAGCGGAATTGAACAGGATGAAAACGGCGTTACCGTACATTTCGATAACCATCTGAATCCCGATGCGCCACAGAGCGTCCACGCCGATGTAGTCATTGGCGTAGACGGAATTCGTTCTGTGATCCGCAGCAAACTGCTGCCCGAATCGGCGCGCAGTCATTTCTCCGGTTTGACGCTTTACCGCGGTGTCACAGTAATGCCGCCATTCAAAACCGGTGGCAGCATTTTGCATATCGGCGATCCGATTCGTCAGGGCACGCTGATCGTTTACCCGATACAGGACAACGTAGATGGCAACGGTAACCAGTTGGTCAACTGGGTTATCGAGCAGAACGAAAAGCCGCAGAGCGAAGAAGACTGGAATCAGAAAACCGGTGTGAAAGAAATTGAACATGTATTTGACGACTGCAAGCTCGATTTTCTTGATGTCAGCGAAATGATCCGTAATGCCAGCGAATGCTACCTGTTTCCGCTTATCGACCACGATCCGTTACCGCAATGGTCGTTTGGCCGCATCACTCTGCTGGGCGATGCCGCGCATGCCATGTATCCCCGCGGCGGTAACAGCGTGTGCCAGGCGTTTGTGGATGCGCGAGTGATCGCCGAAAAACTGGCGTCTGTTGCCGATCCGGTTGAAGCACTCAGAGCTTATGAAAATGAGCGTCGCGAGAAGGTGAACTGGCTGGTTGTTGCCTCACGAGGTGAAGGGCCGGAAGTCGTGCGCCGTATTGTAGAAGAACGCAGTGGGGGCAAACCGTTTGAAGATATAGAAGCTATCTTCCCCCACGAAGAAGCCTTGTCGATTTTCAGCGAATACCACGCCAAAGCGGGTATGCGTATACCAACAGAGAAAGAGACAGACCAGCCGGCTAAATACAAGTCGGTCTTTGCCACACAAAAATAACGTGAAGCAATCTTAACGTAGACAGAAAGGAACGGATTATGAGCAAGATTATTGATTCTAATATGCACTGGCTGCCGGGTGAACTTTTCTCCGACAAGAAACTTCTTAACTCTTTCCTCGACTGCGTACCCAAACAATACGGTGTGCATACGCGGGTGGAACAAATTGAAGGAACGGCGCTGAGCCAGTTGATCATTGAGCAACCTAAAGGCTATGTGAATCTCAACTATGCCGAGGGTCAGTACACGCTGGAAAGCCAGCTCGCCGACATGGAAAAAGCTGGCGTGGATCACGCTATTTTCCGTCTGCCAGTGTGGCAGGAATGGCTCGATTTAGAGACCTGTAAAGAGGTCAACACCCGCATGGCAGAGTATGTGAACCGCAGCGAGGGCCGGATGTCGGCGTTGGCAGTGGTGCCGCCATGGGGAACCGATGATTGCCTGCGTGAAGTGGATCGCTGCCTGAATCAGCTCGGTTTTCGGGGTGCACAGATCGTGGCGCACTATGGTCAGATCTATCTTGATGATGCGGCGTTTCGCCCCTACCTGAAATTCCTCAATGACCTGAATGTGCCGGTTGTGGTGCATCACACACCGCTGCCGGTCGATTTCAATTCGGTACTGCCTTATACCAATCAGCGTCGTCAGTTTGGACGCTGCGTTGATCAGGCTACTGCAGTAGGACGTGAACTGTTCAGCGGCATGTTCGATGAGCTGCCGAACCTGCGTTTTATCCATTCAATGCTGGGGGTGCATTTTATGCATTCGCCGACATGCTGGTGCCACCACAACATCAGTTTAACGATGCGGTCGACCGTTTCCAGACCGGAACCGGAAACCTGCGCGCGCAACTGAGCAATAACATTTTCTTCGACACGTCAGGCGCACCGCAGTGGGGTAAAGCGCAGCTCGAAGCGGCAGTGAAAGTCATTGGCGGCAAAAATATTCTCTACGGCAGCTCATATCCGATCCGTAAAGACTGGTTCTTCAAGGGCATTGAAACTATTCGGAGTCTGGACATCAGCGAAGAGGATAAAGCCAGTATCCTGGGCGGGAATGCCGCGCGTATTTTCAAACTGGAGTAACGCGTTTCGGCGCTGCGTCAACGCCGTAAAACCCTCTGTGTCTTATTTACTGCTCAGCCACCATGCTGGGAGCGGCGGGCTTCTGTTCGCCGCTTTTTTGTCCGGCAGGACGAAATAAAGGAGATTTCCATTGGAACCGATCAAATTTGTCAGTTTCTCCACGCTTGATGGACGGGTTAAAGGTTATGGTCTGATAAAGGGACAGGGTGTGATTGATCTCAGTAAACGCGTTGGCGATCGCTGGCCAACACTTGATGCGATCATTGCCGATAATGCCCTGCAAACATTGACCGCCGACGCGGAAAACCTGCCCGTTGACTATGCGCTAAGCGAGATTCAGTTTGAAGTGCCGCTCACTCATCCCGGTAAGATTTTATGTGTGGGGGTTAATTATCCCAACCGTAATGCCGAGTACAAAGATAATCAGGTCGCGGTTGATTACCCTTCTCTGTTTGTCCGTTTTCCAGAGTCACTCACCGGACATCTTCAGCCTTTGCTGCGTCCTGCCGAAAGTGAACAGCTTGATTATGAAGGCGAGATTGTGATCGTTATAGGTAAAGCGGGCCGCCGCATTGCCCAGAACGACGCAATGGATCATATTGCGGCCATTACGCTGGGCAACGAAGGCACGGTGCGTGACTGGGTCCGCCACAGCAAATTCAACGTCACTCAGGGTAAAAATTTTTATCATTCCGGCGCGATCGGTCCCTGGCTGGTGCCCTTTACCCATGCCGCTCAGCTGAATGATATCCATCTGGCTACTTACGTGAACGGTGAGCTTCGCCAAAACGACCGTACCAGTAATATGACCTTCTCTTTCGCCTGGATCATCGCTTACGTTTCGACTTTTATTCCACTGAATCCCGGCGATATCATTTTTACCGGTACGCCTACCGGTGCGGGTGCGCGCTTTGAGCCTCCCGTCTGGCTCAAGCCTGGTGATGTGATTGAAGTACAGGCGGAAGGGATTGGGACGCTGCGTAACGTTGTTCGCGATGAGGGGTGAATCATGCTTAGCCAGTCAGATATTTTGAGTGTGGCTGAAGCACTCGATAACGCAGAAAAATCACGTCAGCAAATTGGATTAGTCTCCCTTCTACATCCCACCATGACGCTGGATGAGGCCTATGCCGTTCAACGTGCCTGGGTGAAACAAAAAAAGAGACGGGGCGTAAGGTTATTGGCTGGAAGATTGGTCTGACATCAAAAGCGATGCAGTATGCGCTCAATATTTCCACACCAGATTCAGGCGTGCTGTTTGATGACATGCTGTTTGAAGATGGCGACACGATCACGGCAGATCGCTTTATTCAGCCGCGTATCGAAGCTGAACTGGCATTTATTATGAAAGCGCCGCTCAATGGCGAGAATGTTAGCGTCAGCGATGTTTTAAACGCCACCGCGTATATCGTGCCTGCACTGGAAATACTGGATACGCGCATTGTGCGAAGCGATCCCGCCAGCGGTAAATCGCGCACCATTATTGATACCGTTTCTGATAATGCCGCTAATGCCGGCATTGTATTGGGCAGCCAGCTTTTTGCGCCTGATCAGATTGATTTGCGCTGGACAGGGGCCATTGTGTCGCGCAATGCAACGGTGGAAGAAACCGGTTTAGGTGCGGGGTGCTTAATCATCCGGCACGTGGCATCGCCTGGTTGGCAAACCGGCTGTCACAATATGGCGATTACATTGAAGCCGGGCAGATCGTGCTGGCGGGCTCTTTTATTCGCCCGGTTGAAGCCCGTCATGGGGACACTATTCATGCTGATTTTGGGCCACAGGGTTCAGTCAGCTGCTATTTTGAGTGAGGTCAAAATGCCTGCACCCGTAAATCACTTTAAACAAGCGCTACTCAGAAAAGAGCCGCAAATTGGACTCTGGCTGGCGCTTGCCAGTCCTTATGCAGCAGAGATCTGCGCCGGTGCCGGGTTCGACTGGTTGCTGCTTGATGGTGAACATGCGCCGAATGATGTGCCGCTGTTGATGAGCCAGCTTCAGGCACTCTCTGTTGCATCGGGACATGCCGTTGTTCGCGCACCGATGGACGCACCGTGGCTGATAAAGCAACTGTTAGATATTGGCGCCCAGACATTATTAATTCCCATGGTCGAGAACGCAGAACAGGCACAGGCTCTGGTGAAAGCTGTTCGCTATCCACCGCAGGGCATTCGTGGAGTCGGCGCAGCACTGGCCCGTGCATCCGCTTTTAATCGTATCGCAGATTATCTGACGTCAGCGAATGAACAAATCTGCTTGCTGGTACAGATTGAAAGTCGCGCCGGTCTGGAGCAGTTGGATGCAATAGCCGCCACTGAAGGTGTAGACGGGGTGTTTATTGGTCCCGCCGATCTCGCTGCGGATATGGGATATCTTGGCCAGCCAGCCGCAGAAGAAGTCCAGCAAGCTGTTGAGCAAGCATTAATACGAATTCAGTCACATGGCAAAGCGGCAGGTATTTTAAGCGCCGATCCCTTACTTTGCGCCCGATATCTTGAGCTGGGCGCGACGTTTGTTGCGGTAGGCAGCGATGTGGGATTGTTGGTGAAATCCACCAGCGTGCTGGCAGCAGATTTCCATGCCAGGTTAAAAGAGTAAGCCATAAAAATGCAGACGAAACCGATCCTGTCTGCATTTTACTTCATTACATTAAACAGACTGCCAGGTTACATCCAGCTTTTCACGTACTGCCGCTTCTTCCAGATGACGCACTAAAATGTGCTGCATCTCCTGAAGATTTTCTGCGTTAAGCGCGGTTAAGCTCACGCGGAAAATGCCTTCCAGTGCCTCCATGCGCACTTCGCCCATACTCATGCGAAAATGGCCGCTGCTCTCATCGGTCACAACGGGTGTTCGGTGTTGAAAATGGCTACAAAGGCGGCGTAAATAACGTTCGCCATTTGGGGTTGCGATATCAGCAACGCATTTTTCTGCGCCCTCGCTTAACACCGGCAGGTTGAACAACGCTTCAATTTGATTTGCTGCGACATGAATAATATCGCCTATACGCGCAATCACTTCGTCGGCAACCGGCTCCATTTTAATGCGCAAACTTAGTGCGCGTTTCAGGTGATCCATCGCCTCTACGATTGCCTGTGGCGATTTGCCATGCGCTTTCGGCACGACACGTGCCATCAGCATATCGGTCACGCTTTTATTCGCACTGAGAAATGCTTTACCTTCATCGGTAATACTGTAGCGTTTACGCCCGCCCTTTTCTAAATCGATTTCAGTGTAGCCGCGATCGTAAAGCCAGGTTAAAGCCGGATAGATGACACCCGGGCTGGGCTTATAGGTGCCGCCCAGGCGCTCTTTTACTTCGTGGATCAGTTCGTAGCCGTGGCTGGGTTGTTTGGCGATCATTGCCAATAACAGCAGGCGCAGTTCACCATAGTCGAAGGCGCGCGTGCGCCGGCCTGGTTTACCGCCGACCTGTGTTACAGCACTGTCGGCTTGCCCGGTGCTGAGATTATCTGCAATCTCATCCGAACGGCGATTCTGGACCATTATTACCCCGTTCAATAACCACACTATATAACTGGATTTTAAATATATCGGAAATGTTGTAACTGACCAAGCCAACACGCGACTTGATAAGATTTTCCAATCAGGTTCGTTGGTCTGAGTCGCAAAAATGCGCTTAATTTTTTACTGTCAGATGCACAGGCAATATAGATAAACAGGCGGGCAGACACAAATGCTGCCCGCAATTTTCATTCTCCCAGCACAGCAGTAAAATCGCACTGAATGAGCGTATTGCCGGTGAAATTACCCTCTAATGCATGACGGGCAGGGCGGGCGTTGGCGTCAGGAAAGGCTTTCTCCCAGTGACGATTCACCGTTTCGCGTTGAGATTTATCCTGCATCCACAACGTCATTTTAATCACATCCTCAAGCGTTCCCCCTGCGGCTTCTACAATGCTGCGCACATGCATAAACATCAGTTCACACTGTTGTTCCAAATCTTCGGGTACCTGCTGCGTATGCGGATCGCGACCATAGATAACGCCAGAACAGAGCATTGGCCCGATGCGGCAGGCTGCCGGAATGGGATTAGCATGGGGAAAACCATCTATATAAATACTTTGCCGTTTAGCCATAACCTTCTCCTGAAGTCAGTCAGAATTAATAGTCGTCATCCGCCATCTTTGCGCCAAAGCGATACACCAACCGCAAGCGTTCGGCGTGATAATTACCGGTGACTTCTGAAGGGGAATGCACGTAATCCAACTCAAATTCCAGATGCAGGCGCGGAGTGACGTTATAACCAAGGATCATAAAGGCTGCGTTGATGTTCTCAGCAGGCAGCGGATAATAGATGCCGGTAGAGTCTTTCAACTCCAGACGCGTTACGCCTAATACGCCTAACCAAGTTTCATCATGATAGGCGTAGCGCAGTGCAAACGCGTTACCAGGTTGGTTGGTGGTGACCATAGAAACCAGCGGCTGTCCGCTCTCCAGCGGCGTATGGTCATAAATGCCATAACTGTAAGGTGCAAAGAAGCCACCGCTCAGGAAAGCATCCTCTTTGGACGGCACATAGGTGGCAGCAAAATAGATGTCGTGATTGCGCGAACGCATGCCGATGCGTCCTGAATAGAGATCGGTATCAACGTTGCGATACGGCGAGGCTTGATCGCTGGCATCCCACTCATGCAGATATTGTGCGCCCCAGTAAGGCGTCCAGTTGCCGAACTTTAGTCCAGCGACAGGAATTTCCGCGCCACCATAAGCGAGTTGAGCGCGTTTATCAAAATTGTAATACCAGGCTTCTGCGGTGGTGTTCCAGCGCCGGCCATAACGTAAACCCAACGTGGTAAAACCATCGCTGTCAACCGAGGGAACGCTGGTATCTTCTATTTCCGGATTGCCCGCATCACCCTTTTCAAAATGCTCTGAACTCAGCGGTTTGAAACGATAGATACGGTAAGCATTGAGTTTGAAATCGCCTTTCTGATTTAGCGCGTATGTACCGCCAAAGCCCTGATATAGGGCAGGGACCATTGTCCAGCCTTCGCCCTCGTTCGCAAAAGGGGTATCGATGCCAAAACGACCAGCCTGAAGATCAAGCCCATATCCCTGATAGCGCAGAAAAGCTTTTCCGAGCACCGTCGTGTTATCGGATGGCAGATAAATTTCAGTTTTCTCAACATCAGAAGGATTCATTCCCAGGTTATAAGCACCATAAGCGCCCAGCCCAACGCTGAATCCACCGATTTCCGGACTGCGATACTGAATATCACCGCCCAGCGAACTGGTGCGCTTGTTCGGTAACGTACCGCTGAACTCTTTGAAAAAAGTCATGGTCTTCAGCTCGCCAGATATATTTCCCTGAGCGAGCCAGTCGTTGAAGCTGTCTGATTCAGTAGCCGGTAATGCTTCGGCGTAACACGCACTGCAAAACAGTGCCAGAGGCACGACGGTTAAAGCAGTTGTTTTAAATTTTTGGACACGCATTGCCTGATAACCTCGTTTTATAAATATGTAGGGTTAATGTCTATTAGGGTTTTTAGGCGCAGCGAAGCCTTCCGCTTCATCAGGAAGCAGTCAACAAACGCTGTGGATTACCCGGGCAAAACGACGTCACCCGGTACGACGGAAATTCAGGCTTTGCAGCCTGTTATTGCTTCTGATATTGCATCAGCAAGGCCTTGCCGTAATCGTTACCGTTCGGGATGCGGGTGATGGTATGAATATGAAAGCGTGCTGGCTCTTCATTGGTAAGCCACATGCCGCTGTGATGATCGAATTCCAGTAATACCACTGGGCTTTGAATGCGGTAATAAAACACGTCGTCATTGCCGCAACCGCCGATCCAGCTCCACCAGGTTGACTCCAGGTGCTGCTCAATCTGTTTGAGACGAGCCTCACGCGGTCCGTCAGGTAAAAAATCGAGAAAAACGCGAATGGTTTCCATCAAACTGGCGCGCTGTGATGCGTTAAATTCTGCTACGCAAATGCCCTCCAGCGGTATAACGCGATTATCCTGGAATGCGCCGCCCAAGTGTCGCTGATCGGCAAAGTTGAAACGCTCTGGAGGCATCAGCGGATCTTCCATCTGCTGATAAAGGGTTGCTCGCGCCTGCTGATCCGCGTTGAGGGATTGCATCAATGCCAGACCACGCTGCTCCTCTTCGGTGAACAGCACGCAGTCAGTGTCATCACCGCGCGCAATGACGTTTGGCTCTACACCCATAAATGTGGGGGCGATAACCAGTTGCCGCCCTATGATAAAGCAGCAAAACGCCACATGATGGCCATAGATACTCCAGCCCCAGGGCTGCGTAGCAGAACGGCTCCCCGAAGAGCATGAAGTGAAAACTCCAGCGGTTCATGATATTGGTGAGGTCGTAAAGTTCGCCCAGAAAATGATTAGCATCCATCAGCTGCTGCACTTTGATAAAACCCCGTTCACTGGTGCAACTGCGTAACAGCTTCAGGAAGGCTTCACGGGTTGCTGTTGAGGTTTCTTCAAGCCGTACGCCGTAATCATTAAACGGGATTTCAGGATTGTACCAGGCGCGCCACTGTTTGGCCTCTATAGGGTAACACGCCTCTGTCTGCACCTCAGGCGCCAGGGTTTGTAAAAGAGCCTGGGCGGCGGCAACAGCATTTTCAACGGCAAAGCCCTCATCCTGCAGGCGATAAAGATCGGGTTGGATTTCACCGTTGCTGGTAATGCCGCGAAAGGTTTCATCCAGCATCGCCTGCCAGTGTGCTTTCAATTTTTGCGCTTTATCGGTTGCAAGCATGCGTTCGCCATAAGTATGCACGTCGACGCCACGAGCAAGACCAATACGATGCGCATCCGCTGGCATTAAGTAATCACGAAAATTTCGGCTGGTCATAACATCCTCCGGCGATTAAGAGTGAGCGGCTTCTGCCACCACACGATTTTCTATATGGCCCAGGCCTTCTATCTCCAGCCGCATGACATCGCCGGGTTGCAGGAAGCGGCCTGTTGGTGCGCCAATGCCCGAAGGTGTGCCGGTGGCAAGAATATCGCCCGGCTCAAGCGTCATCACTGTTGAGAGGTACTCGATTTGCGTATAGATGTCGTAAATCATGTCGCCGCTGCCGGAATGCTGACGCAGCTCTCCGTTCACATAGAGTTTCATATCCAGATTAAGCGGATCGGGAATTTCGTCTGCGGTTGTGAGCCAGGGACCTGTTGGGCCATGAGTATCGAAGGATTTACCCAAGGTGAAGGTGGGTGATTTGTGTAACCAGTCTCGGGCTGAAACATCATTCACGATAAGGTAACCCGCAATGACAGCAGCCGCATCGCTGGCTTTGACGTGACGACAGCGTTTACCAATCACGACGCCCAGCTCAATTTCATAATCCATTTTATCGCTGACATCAGGCTTTACGACTGGCGAAAATGGACCGTTTATGCAGGATACCTGCTTGTTGAACCACATCTGACTTTCAGGGATCGTTATGCCAGCCAGTCGGGCTTCATCCGCATGTTTACGGTAATTCATGCCAATCCCGAGAAATTTCTGCGCATCCTGTACTGGCGCTTCTAACTGAACCTCTGACAGTGGAAAAGCCGGTTCGCTGGTTTCTTCAAGCACTCTCCTCAGCTGCGGCAAATCAGTAATCAGCTGTCGCATTGATTCAGACACACCCGACACAGCGGAGAGATCGATTACCCGATCGTTAATGACTTTGCCAATACGCGTATAACCCTGCTCCGTAAAACGTACCAGTTTCATGCTGTTCTCCTTTATTGAATAAGTAGTCTTTACGACTGATAAGGGGTCAGTTGAGAGAGAACGATCTGCCAGCCCTGCGGCATACGTCGCAGTACCAGTGTGGAGAAGCCAAACCGTACTTTTTCCTCGCCCGTTTCCAGCAGCCGAATGGTGTTACGTGTATTGCCGGTGAGGATGGCAATATTGCCCTCCAGACGAATTTCAGGGGTAGCGCGTGAAATGGCGATAAAGCCACCCATGCGTTCAATATGTGTCAAAAGTTGCTGCTTGTTATGGACCATGCCGGTGCTGTGAATGTGGACAAGATCCTCTGCCAGTAAACGTTCCAGTAAAACCAGGTCGGGCCGCGTTATGGCCTGCTGGCGCTGCTGTTCGAATTCAAGCAGCTCGCTAAATTGCGGTTTCATTATCTACATCACCTCCATTAAATCAGGCCGTCGTAAGAACCACCGTCGAGTTGCAGATTCTGGCCCGAGATAAAAGAGGCTTGCTGACTGCATAAAAAAGCGCAGGCGGCACCAAATTCTTGCGGCGAGCCATAACGCCTTGCGGCAATAGATTGCACATTGCGCAAGCGAGCCTCTTCACGGCTGATACCCTCTTTCGCGATTAAACGCTGAAGCATAAATTCCTGCCGGGGCGTATCAATCCGCTCAGGTAACAGGTTGTTAATCGTGACATTGTCTTTCGCCACGTCCTGACTGATGGCTTTACATATTGCCGTTAGTGCGGTGCGCGCTGAGGTTGATAACCCCATCATGTAATGTGGCGATTTCACCATGGCGGAGGTGATGTTAACGATGCGGCCAAAGCCCCGGGCCTGCATACCCGGAAGCCAGGCACGTATCAGCTGAACGGCGGGAATAAAATTGGCTTCCATTGCATTGCGTAAAGCATCCTCGCTCCAGTCAGATAACGCACCAGGCTGAGGCCCGGCATTATTCGTGACCAGAATGTCTACTTGCTGTAATGAAGAAATGATTTTTTCCCTTCCCAAAGATGTCGTTAGATCCGCAGCTATATAACTGACGACCGTTTTTGGATTATTAAGGCGAAGCCGTTGCACAACGCTTTGCAGTTTGCTTTCATCACGCCCGTTTAAAATGATGTGTACGTTTTCTGCCGCTAATGCCTGAGCACAGGCCAGTCCCAGCCCCTGCGATGAAGCACAGACAAATGCGATCTTGTTTTCTATGCCTAAGTCCATGATTCCTCCGTTATTTATCGAATTCTTCAGGGTTATATCAATTACTGAACTTTTTGGTGTGCAGCCCTATTCAGCCTGGCGTTACTTGATATTAGATATATCTGTTATTGCGATATGTCTAGATATTGCGCCTCTCTGAGAGCGAAAACTCAGAAGTCGGTCACGGATCGTTAACAGGAAAAATAGGGGGATCAGACGTTGTTTTGAAGGGGCGTTAGGCAGTCTCAGGGAAAAAGGGTCTGGATAGCAAAAACAGCTATTTAGACAGGTAGGGTGAAGTTATCAGCGTTGCGGGGTGTGATGCGCCTACCGCTTCTCAGCGGTAAGCGTGGGGACGAACCAGCGAAACTTTCGCGTGACAGCGTCAGAATACGGAGCCGGAAAGCTTCAGGATGCCGGTTGTTAGCTGGCTGACCACGTTTTCGCGTCGCGACTCCGGCTGCACCTTCTCAGCCCTGGAAGATATCCGTATCTCCGAACACGACATTATTGCTGTGGGCTGAGAATCAAAGTATGCGTAATGTCATTTATATAAAATAACTGATCAGTATGACCATGCTCAGGCCTACAACTGAATTTATCAGCTCCAGCAAACCCCAGGTTTTAAATGTGTCTTTCATCGATATACCAAAGGTTTCTTTAAATAACAGAAAGCCACCGTCATACATCAATGTGATAGTATTACTGCCACAGGCTACAGCCAGAGCCATTAACGCTGGATTAAGATTAAACGCGCCAATCATCGGTGCAACGATGCCTGCTGATGTAATTGCTGCAACAGCACCTTGTCCGGTAAGAATTCGAATAACAGCGGTAATTAACCACGCGATAATAAAAGGTGAAAATGGAACATGACTCATAACATGAACGATGCTGTCACCTACATCTGAATCAATAATCACTTGTTTGAGAATGCCACCGGCGCTGATGACAAACAACACGTTGGCAATCTGAGCGATCGCCACACTGACTTTTTTCGTGATCGCTTCTGATGTTAATCCCCGCTTAACGCCCAGTACCCAAATTGCTGCGCAAGTCGCCAATAGCATGCTGATTTCTGCGCTGCCCAGTAATTCACAAATGTGTGTGAGTTCAGAATCCTTACCCGCGAGCGGTTTTATCACTGAAGCCAGAATCATCAATACCGCCGGTATCAGTGGAATCATGATACTGGTTCTGAAAGAGGGTAAATTATGCGTATCCAGTTCTTCAATGGGCTTAATCATTGAATTAAGCGGGATGTTATTAATGCCTGGCAGCAACTTTGGCAACAGAATTCCTGCACAAAATAAAGCAGGAATAATCACTAATACACCATAAAAATAAACCTGAACGATGTCTGCCCCAAATGCACTAATTAATGCAACAGGGCCTGGCTGCGGTGGAAATAGACTGTGCCCCATCGTTGCACCTACTACGGTAGGTATAACCAGTTTCATATAAGGAATGTTGGCTTTCTTCGCAATATTCATAACCAGCGGCATAGCGATAAGAAATGCGACTTCATAAAACATCGCGATGCCAAATATCACACCGATAAAGATCAGGCCAACAGAAAGAAAACGCGTGCCGCAGTGGCGGATAACCGTATCCGCTATCTGCTGACTGGCCCCTGACTCCGTCATGAACTTGCCGATGATCGCACCAAATATAATGATCAGCGCCAGGTGCCCCATAATACTGCCAATACCTTGCTGTACCGTGGAGACTATTTTGTCTAACGGAATGCCTACTGCGACAGCAACAAATATCCCGGCAATAAGCAGCGAGAAAATATTATGAAATTTATATTTAATATTGAGCACGACCAGCAACGCAATACCTGCCAGCACCCAAAAAAGTGATAAGAAAGGTGACATGATGATCCTTAACTATTTTGTAGGCGTTTTTATAATGAGGTAAAACAAGACAGCGGGAGCATGTCCCGCTGTGAGGGGTTATTTTTGACTGACGGCTTCCCATAATCCGAGAATATAAGTCACACCCAGCGCACGGTCATAAAGACCGTAACCGGGTCTGCCTGTTTCTCCCCAAATAAAACGTCCGTGGTCAGGCCTAATATATCCATCAAAGCCATTATCGTGCAGGGATTTAATGACGCGCAGCATATCTAATGAACCATATTGCGTCGGATGAGCTGACTCGTAAAAATCTTTATCTTTTATAATTTTGATGTTTCTGACATGGGCAAAGTGAATGCGCTTGCGGCGTGAAAACTCGCCAAGAATGGCATAAACATCATTTTCCGGATCTTCGGCGATGGAGCCGGTGCACAACGTCAGACCATTGGCTTCTGAATCAACAACGTTGCAAATCCAGTCCAGATCGTCACGGTTTTTGACTACGCGAGGTAAGCCAAAAATTGAATAAGGCGGATCGTCTGGATGGATTGCCATCTTGATGCCGACTTCTTCACAGACAGGAATAATTTCTTTCAAAAAGTAAGCCAGATTTTCCCGCAGTAGCGCATCGTCAACATCTTTGTATTTTGCAAACAACTCCTGCACTTTTGCCAGGCGTTCAGGTTCCCATCCCGGTAAGGCAAAGCCGTTTGAATTTCCCAGAACTTCTTTGACAACGTCATCCAGACTTTTATCGATACCGGCATTTTTCAAATGCCATCGTCAGCGAGCCATCAGGCAGAACATAGTTCATGTCTGTTTTCATCCAGTCAAAGACGGGCATGAAGTTATAGCAAATAACTTTTACACCGAACCCGGCCAGGTTACGGAGAGTTTGCTTGTAGTTGGAAATATAGCGATCGCGGGAAGGTAAACCAATCTTGATATCGTCGTGAATGTTAACACTCTCGATGACTTCCATTGTCAGACCCGCAGCATGAGCCTGTTCAACGAGTTTCTTAATCTTTTCCTGGGGCCAGACTTCACCGACGGGCACATCATAAAGCGCACCGACTACGCCTGACACACCTGGTACTTGCCGTATATGTTCCAGCGGAATTTTATCTTCTTCTGGTCCAAACCAACGCATCGTCATCTGCATATGAATTACTCACCGTATAAAATGTATGTATCTATCTACCATTCTAGTATGTGTTAAGAAGATGTTTTTTAAGTTGACCGCACTCACATTATGAACACGCTGGGACGCAGTTTGAGACGGTTTTTAAGACAGATGCCAGCAGCGACAAGACTCTCCCGGCCGCTACTGGCATGGCTTTAAAGAAGATACTGATGCTTATCACTTTCAAGGAAGTGAGTCATTTTGGCCCTCGCGGCAACGCGTATTACCCCTGGCGAGCACATGCGTTAACTCAGTCACAATTTTTTAACTTCACTCTTCCATCTCTTGACTGTTAACCGCTCTGTCGTAAAACTCGTAAAAAGTAAAACGTTTTACTTTTCCACTCAGGCGTCGCGGTATATATGCATTTTCCGTGATATTTCCGGGGTTATAACTCTACTGGGATACATCATGAAACACGTAGAAGAGTACGATAATTCACTGGTCGGCATTGATGTTGTGCCGGATCATCCTCAGCCAGAAATATCATCACTGGCGAGAGGCGCGATTAAAAAGCCCGGATGCGCTTAATGCCGCTGATCCTGATGATGTATCTGCTGGCGTTTATTGATCGTTCTAATATTGGCATGGCGGCATTAACCATGAACCAGTCTTTAGGGTTAACGCCTGAGCATTTTGGCTTCGCTGTAGGCATCTTCTCTTTTGGCTACATCCTGTTTGAAATTCCCAGTAATGTTCTACTGGAACGTTATGGCGCACGCTTTTGGTTAGCCAGGATCATGATCACCTGGGGCGTTATTTCGATGGCGATGGCGTTCGCACAAGGTGTGGTGAGTCTCAGCATCCTACGATTTTTATTAGGTGTAGCTGAAGCGGGCCTCGCACCTGGTATTGTTTTTTATCTCACCACATGGTTCCCCAAGAAAGAGCTGGCCAGGGTTTTTTCCATTTACTATTTAGGTGTTCCACTGGCCGCCATTATTGCCAATCCTTTATCGGGATATATTCTCGACAATTTCCATAATGTGGGTGGGCTGGAAAGTTGGCAGTGGCTGTTTTTAATCGAAGGATGCCCGCCGGTGATTTTGTCGGTGATCGTTTTTCTTTACCTCACGGATAAACCGGCTAAAGCCTCCTGGCTTAAGCCTGAGGAACGTCAGGCCTATCAGGAGCTGATGGAAAAAGAGCAAGAAGCAACATTAGCGGTGGGGCACTCGGGTTTGAAAGCGATGTTCAAAGACCGCCGAGTGTGGATCTTAGGCCTGGCTTACTTCTTTACAGTCATTGGCTTAACCGGTCTCGGTTTCTGGATGCCGCAGTTTATTAAACGCTTTGACTATTCAGACACTGTGGTAGGACTGCTTGGCACTATTCCCTATATCGTTGGTGCCGTAGTGATGTGCTGGTGGTCAAATCATTCTGACAAAACGAACGAGCGCACCTGGCATTTCATTCTGCCTTCGCTGGTGTTTTCTGCTGGTTTCGTGGTCGCAGCCATAAGTGATTCTCCCGTTATATCAATGCTGGGACTGACGCTTTCGACTGTTGGCATGCTGGCATGTGTTCCGACGTTTTATACTCTGCCCGCCTCCTTCCTAACCAGCCAGGGTTCTGCGGGTGGCCTGGCGCTCATCAACTCTATTGGGAATGTTGGCGGTTTCTTTGGCCCTTTCCTGGTGGGGCTCACTATTTCCCTTACCGGTAAATCACAAAACGGCCTTTATCTGTTATCGATTCTGGTGCTGTTCTCGCCGTTACTGATTTATCTCCTGAGTAAAAGTCGCCGTCAGGCCGCTGGCTGGCGTTAAACCCTACGCATCAAACCCTGTCAAGGAGTAGAAAATGAACTTAGCAGCACTGTTAGCTGAGCGTGCCTGTGCCGTGAAATCAGGTGCAGCACAACCGGTCCGAGTTGGCATCATTGGCGCAGGTAAATTTGGATCGATGGTTCTTGCCCAACTGCGCCATCTGGACGGTTTGCAGGTGGTGGCCATTGCCGATCTCGACGTGAGTAAAGCCCGTGCAGCCCTGGCGCGAGTGGGCTGGCCTGAATCTCAGTATCAGGCACAAACTATCGATGCTGCGTTGCGCGAAGGGTCAACCTGTGTGGTTGAGGACGCGGAAAAACTGTTCCGCTGCGAGCAGATCGATTGCATTGTTGAAGCCACAGGCCATCCGCTGGCGGGAACCCGTCATGCGCTCCATGCTGTTGAACATGGCAAGCATGTGGTGATGGTAAACGTTGAGGCCGATGTGCTATGCGGCCCCTTAATCGCTGAGCGTGCGCGTCAAAATGGTGTGATTTACAGCATGGCGTACGGGGATCAACCCGCCATTATTTGTGAACTGGTGGATTGGGCCAAAGCCTGCGGATTTGAAATTGTTGCGGCCGGTAAAGGCATGAACTTTGAACCACGCTATCGCTATTCTACTCCGGATACAGTATGGGGGTTTTTGGCTGGAGCGAAGAAGAAGTGGCGGCCGGAGACTTCAATCCTAAGATGTATAATTCCTTCACTGACGGCACCAAAGCGGCAATTGAAATGGCGGCAGTGGCCAACGCGACCGGACTGGATTGTCCTGATAACGGACTGGCTTTTCCTCCAGCCGGTGTGCATGACCTGGCGCGGGTCTTTTCACCTGAGTCTGACGGTGGACGATTGAGCCGTAGCGGTCTGGTGGATATTGCTGCCAGCCAGGAGCCTGATGGACGGGAGGTGCTGAACAACATTCGCTATGGCGTATTTGTCACGTTTAAAGCCCGGGATGAATACAGCCGCGCCTGTTTTAAACAGTACGGACTGCTGACCGATCCCAGTGGTTGGTATGCCTCTATGTGGCGTCCTTTCCATCTCATCGGCCTTGAAACCAGCATCAGTATTCTCTCTGCGGTACTCCGTAATGAAGCCACCGGTTCGGCTTTAAGCTTCCGGGGTGATGCTGTCGCAACGGCTAAACGAGACCTCAAAGCGGGCGAGATGTTGGATGGCGAAGGTGGGTTTACCGTCTGGGCCAATGCACTGCCAGCCAACATCAGCGTGGCGCAGGATCTGTTACCCATGGGATTAGCGCATCACGTTCGTCTGGTTAAAGATGTCGCCAAAGACAAAGCGGTACGTTTTTCTGATGTTCAGTTTGATAACAATCTGGATATCGTAGAGTTGCGTAAGCAGATGGTCAGTCTGGCGGGATTATAAACAGTGATATTACCCGCTATTACCGTTGCAGTAGCGGGTAATGTCTGGAGAAACAACATGGCTTCAGAAACACGTATTGGATTGGCTGGCGCCGGATTAATGGGACAGCCAGTGGCACGGCGCTTAGCCGCTGCCGGCTATTCCGTTGCGGTGTGGAATCGTTCTAAAGATAAAGCGCATGCTCTGGAAAAGTACGGTGTTACGGCTGTAGACACTCCCGCCCAGTTAATGGCAGGCAGTGATGTCATCATCTGTTTATTGAGCGATGCGCAAGCCTGTAACGATGTCATTTTTAATGATAACGCGCTGAAGCACATCAGGAAAAAAGCCGTCATCATTATGATGAGCACCCTTTCGCCACAGATTGTGATTGAGCAGCAACACAAGGTGAACGCAGCACAGGCGGACTATCTCGATATGCCGGTATCAGGTGGCACGACGGGGGCAGAAAACGGCACATTGTCATTGATGGCCGGTGGTAATGCAGAAACTATTGACCGGTTACGCCCGCTGCTGTCTCACCTGGGTAAAGTCACGCGTGTGGGAGAGGTGGGCGCTGGCCAACTGACTAAACTCGCCAATCAGATAATTGTCGCAGGCACGCTGAGTTTGTTGTCGGAAGCCTTTACCCTTGCCCAGCGCGGCGGAGCCGATCCGGCAAAAGTGCGTGAAGCATTGCTGGGTGGTTTTGCTGACTCAACCCTGTTGCAACAGCAAGGCGAACGTATGGTAAACGAAGACTTTGAGGCCCGCGGCGCGGCAAAGTGGCAGCTTAAAGACACGCGCAGCAGTGTGGCGCTGGCTGAGCAATTTGGTCTGACATTACCGCTGACTGAGACGGTGAACCAGCTTTTCAGCCAAATGATTGACGCTGGGGATGGCGACTTAGATCACTGCGCCATTATCAGGCAAATTCAGCGTTTAAACGGCATGCCTATTTAACCCGGGCCACGCTCTCACGCTTGATTAACGTGCTGTTTAGTTCACAGGGCTTCTGCCTCTCACCGGAGAGACTTAATAGTGCCTTATCGGCCAACTCTTCAAGAGGGTGTTTGATAACGCTAATTGACGGGCTCAGGAGTCGGCTCCAGTGGCTGTCATGGTAAACAATCAGCGAGAGGTCTTCAGGAACAGAGAGCTTCAACTGCCGGATGCGCGACATAATCATCGGTGCAATCGACGTATTTCCAATAATGATTGCAGTCGGTGGTTCCTGAAGCGATAACAACTCATCAAGCGCCTGGCTGGCTAGCGGATCACGAAAGTTCTTCACTACCGCATACTGTTTTTCCCAGTCAATTCCATAGGCTTTCAATCCTTGTTTATAACCCTTCAGCCTTTGCAAAGAGGTTGAGGTATTCAGCGGGCCGCTTATCCAGCCAATACGGCGATGGCCTTGCTGAGCAAGATAACGAGTAGCCTCGCAGGCGGAAGCTTCATTGTTAAAGCCAATGACACTGGCATGTGTCACCTCGCTAAGGTAGCGATCGATGAAAACAATAGCGATGCCCATCTCGCTAATGGATTGCCACATATCGCTATTCGCGCTGGTGGGCGTTGCTATGATGGCTTTAACCCGCTTTTGCATTAACATGCTCAAGCTTTCCCGCTCCAGCAGCGGATCTTCTTGCGTAGTAACCAAAATGACGTTCATGGCCATTTCTCTGGCGCGACGGACAATGAGATCGGAGATCTCAGAAAAAAATCGTTTGCGATGTCTGCTACAACCAGGCCAATCGTGTTGTTCATACTGGTTTTAAGCTCACGAGCGGCACTCTGAGGGGTATAATTTAGCGTTTGCATTGCCTCCAGAATACGCTGACGGGTGCGTTCAGATACTGAACCTGAACCGGGGTTCAATACCCGAGAAACCACACCGATCGACACCTCTGCTAAGGCCGCCACCTCTTTGATGGTACTTTTCTTTTTATCTGTCAACGCAACACTCAGCCTCATCATCAGGTTAGCTAAGTTCATGTTAGATTAATCACTTCACAAGATAAACGTTCTTCAGTGATCAGCCTTCTTTAGTCTGCGTGAGGCTACATTTCTCTGCTTTGAGGGTGTGGTGTTGGCAGGTGGTTGTTAAGGCTGTTTTGAGATGTCAGGGTTTTAGCTAAACTGAAATATCCGTCAGGTCTTGCCGCTGTGATGTAAGCGAGGCAGTAAGCCGTCCTCAGCCAAGAAATCCTGGAAAAAGGACGATATTGCGGACATCTCACTATAGCCGCCATAAGCTAAAGTACGCATAAGAAACGTTATGGTAAATGCTGTCTGTGTACAGATGCGAAAAAGGCCGCCCGTGGGCGACCTCTTCCAGCACTTCCTTTTGCGACCATCCCTTATTTGTACAGCTCAGCGGTCATGTGAACGACGTTGCCGTTGCTGGCCTCAGTGATTTTGTACTGAGCCCCCTGCTGCTGAGCCTGAGCTGCGATTTGAGCCTCTGCGCCATCAAGCGTCAGGTCGGTCGCGGTAACGCTCTGCGCGAAGCTGCCGAAAGAAACGAGAGTCAGCGCTGAAACTGCAACGAAAATTTTGATGGATTTCATGATCATTTCCTTGGTCTGCTTTATCTGTTTGGAGGCGTATTGCCTCGATGTGATGAATGATAGAACTGACCAGGCGAGTATAAAAGCTGAATTATTTGCTCATATAGCCCAAAAACACTGAACAAAAAGCAAGCATCCTACAAAAGCTATCAAGGGAGGGTGTCATCAAGGGCGTTGGGATATTATGTTTAATCTAAATTTTCAGCTTGGTAGAAACACTGAATTGTGACGATTGGGTGTCCATTATATCAACTGATATTAGCCAAGAAATGTCCGCTTCTCGCTCATTGCGGACGCTGCAAAAGTTCAGTATACCAGTATGAGTTAAAGTACTTTCTCCTGTTGAACCTGCTTATTCATAAACTGCCTCGGCATGCGCAAATTCTTTACTCGCAAGCAGCCAGTATTCCCCTGACCGGAAACAGCGAAGTTCTCCTTCAAATACCCACTAATATAATGCTGAAACCACCGGAGGCATTATGAAATACAGAATCTCTGGCCTGAGAGCCGAGCAATTCACCCATCTTTTTGGACGGAGCGATAGCTATCTGGGAAGTTATGGGGCAGTAAGGCAAATCGTAGTTAGTTATCCCGGTTATCCCGACAGAATCTCATTGTGCGATATACCTGCTGGCGAAAACGCTCTTCTTATCAACCACATCTATCAGCCAGCAGATACTCCCTATCGCGGCTCTCATGCAATATATATTTGGGAGGGATGTACCGAACAAGGCATTTACATCAACAAATTACCTGAAGTTATGAAAGGTAGAATTCTTTCATTGCGGGCATATGACGAAAAACACTTTTTAAGAAAGGCAGATATCTGCGAGGGTCAATCTGCAGAACATCTCATGGAGATTTTCTTTGCCGATCCGCAGATTAGCTATATCCAGATACATAATGCGAAACAGGGATGCTACGCCTGTTTAGGTATGTTCGCCAGACGTAATCCCCGCTCAGGTTGATATGTAGTTACAGAACGTCTTAATACCGGGATAAGTACCAGCGCCATTGCGTGTGAATTTAATACAACCCGGCAAACCATACTCCAGCGTTTTCATAAGCAAACCCTCATTAAGCAGAAATGACGTCAGCTATACTGCATTGCGTTCTTCCTGCCCCGTGAGGACACTCTGCAAAAAGACATTTGTTTATTTGCCTCTTTTGCTGACAGTACCGCCTTTACGACCTGCTTCACGGGCCCTGTCCGGGTCGTTACGGAAATTACCGCCGCTCACCTGGCCGCCCTTTCGCCCTGCTTCGACAGCCCGTTCTTTGTTAACGGCGAAGTTGCCGGCCCCTCCACGTTTTTCACTCATGCAGCCTCTGGTTTCAGTTATGTTGTCTTTAAACTTTAGCCAGTAATCTCCGGCTTTGTATCGACGTGGTCATTCAGGGATGGCTGATGAATAAAAAGTCTGGCTAAGGATTACAGTTAGGTCTAAAAAATTCTGATATCCCTGCTTATGCTTCAGGGGATAACACCTGGCTGCTTCAGGCAAAAAAATACCCGCACAGGGCGGGTTAAAATTCGTTACAGAGAGTTCTCTCCTTATATGCTGACTACACAATTCAGCTCTGGTTCAGTATTAATGTTATTTATTATAGATTTAGTCTGGCTGGGCTTTAAAAGTATTTCTTTAGCTGCTTATTCACTGCCGCCCTTTTTAACGAGCCGCCATATCTTTTCACGCACAGCAGTCCGAGACTCTTCATCAGATGCAGCTTCAAGCTTTCCTAACAGCGACCAGAATGCTTCTTCCAGTTCTGTGTTCTCCTTCAGCGGGGCTGTGTCACGTCGCTGTGCGTCATCAGGAGCGGGATGATCGTCGTTTTTCATGTTCCAGGCTGATTTCACTGTGGCGAATACTCCTTAACTTTTCCGGTCAGCTCCTGGGAGCGGTTATCAAAAAAAGCCCGCATTCGGCTGCGGGCAAAACTTACGAGGATTGTTCTTTGGCCGTTGCACGCACCATCCTTTGCTGTAAAAAATTCTGGATAAAAAGCTAACGTTTTCAGGCGAGGCGGAATGCATTTCCCCCGTTTCAGCCCTAATCCTCAGCCTCAAAGCCCGACGCCTGCGGGGTTTGGCGGAGCTTACAGGCCATGACCACCCGGTGGTGCCGGGGAGACGCAGAGGCCATCAGGTTGTGAATGCTGTTGCCGCTATTTTCATAAGCCATGAGTGGCAGTCGTTCCTGAAATCACACGGTCTGGAAGACAGCATGCGTCGTCGCGGTAACTGCCACGACATCGCGGTTGCAGAAAGCTTTTTCCAGCTACTGACACGCGAACGAATAAAGAAAAACATTTAAAGAACGCGCGAAGAAGCCCGCTGCGATGTTTTTGATTAAATCGATGTTTTATACCTGTAAGCGTCGGCATGGTTCGAGCGATCAGATGTCCCGGGCTGAATATGAAAATCAGTATTATTAACGGTCCGGAAGTTTCTGGATTATCCATGGCAATTCAGAACGCCTGTTTTACGCTCGGGTACGCTTTTTCAACAAGCCCGCTGGAGGCATTGCTGTTAACCTGTAAGCATGACCTACATAAAACTGTCCAGCATACTTAAAGCCGGGCGGTTTATTATCAAAAGCCAGGTTATTCCGAAGCTGCTGTTAACATATTCCTTTCCAGAATTTTATTTTTTCTTCGTATAATATGCTTTCAGCCTCATGCATGAGACCCATAAGTTTGTCCTGATAAACTGCAAGTGAACTTTCCGGATCGGCAATTCTACCCATTGGGTCAAAATTCATTTCAGATAGTTTTATTTCAATTTCGCTGCTCAAAGGTCGCATAAATATCCCTTCAAGAACCTGCCTCATCTGACTGGCAGCTTTACCACCTCCCCGATTTGCATAACTAACAATTATTGCAGGTTTCGCATTCCATTCATCATAAAGGTGATCAATCGCATTTTTGAGCGCCGCAGGATATCCAGCATTATATTGTGGGAAAACAAAAATAATTATATCACCCTCCTTGATTTTTTTACTCCAGCGGCGGGTAAGAGGCTGGACATATTGTCCGGTTGCTGGCAGATAAGGTTCATCATCAAGAGGAAGTTGCCATTTTTTTAAATCAACTATTTCAGATGATGAGTAAGCTGCAGACTGTTGAATGGTTGTAAGAATCCACTGTGATATTTGTGGCCCAACCCGACTACTGCGTACACTACCTGTAATAATTTTGATATTCATTCAGATACCTTTTAGTTAGCCAGGTAATACTTCAGGCCTAAACATTCATTGCTGAAAGCCATTAGAAAAATGAAGAACAGGAACCGGAACTGCAGTTAGGCGCGTTGATCTGCAAGGTCAGCCATAATGGAATTCATCAGAAAAAGTGGCGAGACAGAAAGAATATTTAATTATATGAAATTTATGGATAAATCCTTTAGTAAATATATTTACATAAAGTATTTTCACGCCGTCTGCGTTGTGTATTATGTGAGAGTGTCAAAGAAGTTTCTTTCGTTAAGCTGACAAACTCTTTCGCCCGTCTGCCAAAGGTATCTTGAATGATAAAGTCTGAAGCTTCCCTCTATGCTGTTAAATACAATCACCTTTCCGGACATCACATAACTGATCACTGTCATGAGGAGGCACAACTGACAATCGCAGTGAGCGGCACGGTGAGAGTGCAGACTGAGAGCGGTTGGTGGCTGGCACTTCCGGGAATGGCCATACTTATTCCCCCGGAGTTATACACCGTGCTGTTTACCCTCAACAGGCCGAACTCATAAACCTTCATTTTAATTTCGGGGCGGGAAATTCAAGGGAGCAGCAGTTAGAAATGTTCACAGTGTCCACTTTGATGCTTGAACTGGCGCGAGAAGCCTGTTTGCTTAGTTTTACCAATGTGGAGAGTCCGGAACTAAGCCTGATAAGGCAGCTAATGATATGCCAGTTAGAAAAAACGTTTCGCAGTCTAATTTCTTTATTCCAGAAGGCCAGGATAAACGCCTCCGGTTTATTACTCAAAAGTTAAAAAATACTCCTGGCTGTACGGATACGCTGAGTGAGCTTGCAGAGCAGTCATGTGCCAGCCAACGTACTATAGCCCGTCTTTTTTTAAATGAAACTGGAATGACTTTTTTAGTATGGAGAGAAAGGCTTCGGATAATTGCTGCTGTAGAAAAACTCATAGCAGGTGAGTCAGTACTTGGTACGGCTCTTGATTTGGGTTATCAAAGTGCAAGCAGTTTTACTACTGCATTTACCCGTATTGTTGGTGATCCGCCCCGTAAATATACGCGCAGATGTAAAAGTATAATGTTTGATTGTCCAATGACCTGAGTTGACATGGCGCTTACACTGACAAGTGCATTGTCTTTTAAAAAATATGAAAAAATCTTAATTTTCTCCAGAAAGCTGAAAGCGTTTTCTTCAGCTTTCTGGAATAATTATCTACAAACAATATGAAATCCATTGGGCCTTACTAATGTCGGGCTATGTTACCCATATGATTCATGAGAAACTTTCACTGAGACAGAGAAGTAACGGGGTTAATTATTTTCAAACTAGTTTAATGTTAACAAAAATAATAACTCGAAATTATTTTCGCAGTACAAAGGCGAACATTTCTTCGATAGGCAGATGCTTCTCAATATAGTTTTTAAAAGCCTGATGTGTTTTCCGGACCCATACTTCACTCTCTTCTTGTTCCAAAAAAGTCATAAGTTCCGAGTCCATGGGATCTCCTTGATAATGAGAAATAGCATGATGAAATTGACGTAATCCTTCGACCATTTTTTTATTTGACAGTAAAAAATCTATCTCATCATCTTTCATTCGAAGGTCAATCCAACAATCAACTACGACATAAAGTAAGGAATACCACGTGCTGATTCTGAGAAAAGCGGCATGTAAATCGCCAAGAGCCTCAAAAGTAAAAAGGCCGTCTTCTAAATCAATTTTAATCACATCATCGCAGACAACGACCTTGAGCGCATCAGCGGTGTACCAGTGTTTATGTAAGGCGATAATTGTTTTCATCTTTTTTCTCACTTAGTCGGAGTAATCGGAATACAGCTCTGATGACTGCTCTTTTATTATTTTTTGCCAAGTAATTAAGTCTGTCTACTTCAGTTTGAACGAAGGTTATGTTTAATCAAGGGATCATTATCTGCAAAGGCCTTAATTATCGCCTGACTGCTTCCCCGGCTTTAATGAAAATTTATACTGCCAGGTCCGCATTTTCCATGGAAGACTGAGTCAGTGAAACAGGTATGAAATAGTCGCAGTGAATTTCATAGGGGAGCATATCATGCCAGTTACCCTGATGCGTGTAGTAGCACTCTATATCCTGACCCTGCCGTCTGACCAGGCCTGCTAACGGCATACATGTACTGTAGAGCAGCAAAATAAAATTTTGTAGACCTTTCAGATCTCCCTGATAAGTAAATCTGGCGTAATCTCCTTCCTCACGGACAATGTCACCATGCCTGTTCAGATCTAACGAAAGGTATTCCTCACTGACTGCTGCACTGTAAAAAACTTGCTGTTCATCATCTCTTGTCGTACTGGCCTTTACTTCATGAAGGCCATAAATAACAGGGGGAACCTTTTTCGCTCCTTCCAGCAGCAGATACCAGAAATCACTTCGGATTTTTTCACGGTATTCTGAGACATTTTCCAGATGACAATGATAACTGGCGATATGCCCAACCAGTTTGAGATTGTCCAGTCTGACTATTTCATGCCTGGGGATCTCACTTCCACTGATGCGATAAGGCGGCTGAATACCAGCAGTGTGCCAGTTATCCATGTGACGATATCGTGCTGGCGTTTCATTAAACTGGTTCTTGAATGCCCGGGTAAATGCCGGCTGGGAGTCGAAATGATATTGCATACCAATATCTATAATGGATCTGCTGGTCATTCTCAGTGCCACCGCAGCCTTGGAAAGCCGTCTCCGCCGGGTATAAACTCCCAGAGATATTCCCGTCACATCTTTGAATATCCGCTGCATATGCCATTTTGTGTAACCGGATTTTTTTGTAATATCTTCGACTGATAATGATTCTCCCAGACGATTTTCAATCCACTCAAGCAGAACTGTTACTAATTCCTGGCTGTTTTTCGCCATTTCATATCCTCATCTGCTAAATATCAGCCGGGCATTATCCTGTCACAGACAGATTCTCCGGATGGTTACCCGATGCGGTTTTGCTCACTTTTGAAATCAATAACTTTGCAACTGCAATATCTCATGTCTGTTCTGTCTGACATGCTACTGGCTGAAATATGCGGCAATGCTAATTTATATGCTCAGGGAAAAAGCTATTATCGCATAACTAAATAAAATGCCCTGGTGTAGGCAGATTAATTGTCCGGTATAAATATTAGAATTAATATGGGTATCACTAAATTTCTGTTTAGGTCTGTTAATTACAGGTATGCAACGTCATGAAAAAAATAACTTACAGGCAATTGTCCGACAGCGGATTGACAGCCAGATCCATTCCCGCAATTCCTTATCCGTTAACTGATTTTTTCACAGTCAGCAGTTAATGTCACTGAATTTATTAACATTTCAGCTGGAATTAGTACTGATACCCAATATCCTGTTCGAGACTGAAAAATATAAGCCATATCATATCCGAAGAAAGGCCACAAAAATTCAAAGTGAAAGTTGATACGTTTGCTGACGTAATTTTTTTATTTATTAACAGTTACCTCAGGTAATGCTTAAAACATAAGGAATACCGCCAGAGGCAGGGCATAAACGGCAGTTATCCACGGTAACACTTGCTGTTTTTTAGTCACACCGTCTCCCGCTGCAGGTGATCTTGTATCAACCACCACCATGTTAATCACAATAAGAATTATGCTTAACCAGAACAGATAAACTTTAATGAGCTGATTTTTCATTGTTTTTATCCTTCACTTCTCCCGTGTCAAGGATTTCTGGAGTACTTAACACTTTATTCACTTTACACTTGGCATTCCGGATATGCTTCCGCCAGTCGGTCAATTTATTTGGCCCGTTTGCCATTTTGCAGCTTTCTGAGCCATTTCATATACCGCTTCAGGAGCTAAGTTCAGGCAGGGAAAGATTTTTCTACTCTTCTGTTAAAACTTCTGCTCTGCCTGATTACAGTGTCTCCCTGCAGGGTCGAGCGCACATACCGCCCCACCAGCCTGTAAAAGCGCCATACCTTATGGAGATACCGGGCAAATGTTTAACCGGTTCGCTGGCTGACTTCCACCGCCGTGAAATCGGCGACAAAGCGTTTCAGCAGCCGACTAAACTCAGCCTGTTCCTCGCATGGCCAGTGCATAAATACGGTGTCATAGATTTGTGCACGTACGGCATCAATTCTGTCTGTCATCGCTTTTCCTTCGGCTGTTATGTCGGCTTCATTAACTCTTTTATCCTGTGAATTTTTCTGCCGCTTCGCCAGGCCAGCTTCTTCCAGCTTTGCTACCTGACGGCTTACTGTCGAGTAATCCCGGCCAACCCTGTTAGCCAGTTCGACCACACCGATGGGGCCGAACCTGCTGATTTGCACCAGAAGAGGAAACAATGCCCGTTCAAGCTGGATACAGGACTTTTTAATCATTAAAGCATCGCGTTGCGGACGGTTAAAGGCACTCACTACAGCCAGTAATCCATCATGAAAATCTTCGTAGCTTACGAAGTTATGTGTATTTTGCACTCTTTTCATTGAAGTTCTCCAGGGATGGGAATAATGTGTACTTTACACCTAATTTTTACTACCTGAAGGAAGATAAGATATGAAAGCAGCAATTATCAATAAGGCTGGCGAATTGCCAGTGTACGGTGATTTCCCAGAACCTCAGTCAGATGACAAACATGTTGTGGTCACGGTCAAAGCTGCTGCGGTAAGTCAGCTTGCAAAATCACGTGCAGCGGGAACCCATTACAGCGCGTCCATGCAGTATCCCTTTATTACAGGAATTGACGGAGCCGGTTATCTGCTCAGCGGTGAGCCGGTTTACTTCCTGGCGTTCAACTCTCCCTGGGGTAGCATGGCTGAAAAAACGCAGATTTCGGTCAGCAGCATTGTGCCGTTGCCTGCAACACTTGATTTAGTGACAGCCGCTGCGATTGCTAATCCCGGAATGTCTTCATGGACAGCACTGACGCGCAGAGCACAACTGCGGAAAGGGGAGACCGTGCTGATCAATGGTGCAACTGGCACATCCGGCAACCTGGCGGTGCGGATCGCACGGCATCTGGGGGCTGGAAAAATCATAGCAACCGGACGCAACCGTGAGGCACTGGAAAAACTGCGCGAGGTTGGTGCTGATATCACTTTGACGCTGGACGCGCTACAGGAAGACCTGCCAGCCCTGATGAATGAAGGGATTGACGTAGTGCTGGACTATTTGTGGGGACCGAGTGCGCTTAGCATCATGACGGCGGCCGTTGCCGGCGGTGAAAAGACTGTACGCTTTGTGCAGATTGGATCCCTCAGCGGGCAGGAAATTGCTTTACCCAGTAAGCTGCTGCGATCATCAGGACTGACACTGATGGGGAGTGGACTGGGCAGTGTATCAAATGAAGAACTTATAGCTTCAATTAGTGAACTCCTGCAAGCCGCCGCTACCAGTGATTTTTCCATTCCATTCTGTACGCGCCCGTTGAGTGAAGTGAGCGATGCATGGCAGGAGGATGACAGCCGCTGTCGCACAGTTTTTACCTTATGACATGAAATTCCTGTTGCGAATGTCTGTGAAACTTTATGCAGTTATTCGCATAGCCCCTTACAGATTTAGTTGGGCATCATTGGCAACTGACTCGGGCGTGAAAAGCGGGACAAAAGCACCTGCTGGGTTTAACCAGAAGATTCATGAAGGGTCACGAGGTGAATTAACTATCACAAACGTCCGCTTTTCGCTCATAGCGGTCATGGGGGCACGGCAGGTGGCTTTGTACCAGAAGCGGACAATGCATACTTTACGATACGCCAATCAACATTGAGCATTCACAGTGGAATGGTAAGGTTGTGGCTTGTTCCCTTTCAAAAAGGCCATCGGCATGAGCAATCTGGTAAGAAAGAATTACCGTGCGTTAGGTGAAGTAAAGGCTCCTTACGTCCATTCAGTAAAGCATGGCAACACGCTCTATATTTCCGGCCTGACCGCGTTTGGCACAGCGGCCCAACATGAAGGCATTGCTGAGCAGGCTGAAGAAATATTCAGCCAAATCAGGAAAATTGTCAGCCTAGAAGAGATAGATTTTTCCGCACTAATCAAAGTGACTATATTCATCACCTCTTTTGAGGAGATCAACGGGCTACGCAACGTGCTGTACCGAAATTACGGTGATCACTTGCCAGCCAGTTCGCTCGTGGAAGTCAGCCGCCTCTTCTCACCTGACCTCTCGATAGAAATTGAGGCTATATTCGGCCTTTGATTCATTGCTCATAGCCGGATAGTGACAACTGTTCGGCTCTAACGCCGTTTTATCAAACCCTCTCTAAGACATAACGTCCGATTTTCGCTCATAGCGGACCATGTGCTCGATCAGGCAGCTTTGTTGGCATAAGCTGACAATGCCACTATACAGGGGGAACATTCCTTTGCAGACACTGAAGATTGTTCAGCGACTTCTGCCGGAAGTCTTGGCGGGCATAAAGCTTCATACCATCCGCTGGCAGGAGACAGGCATTTTGCCCGGTGCCATGCGTTACGTAAACACCATGGACGCTTCAGACACTGTTCTGGTACAGGTGACGCACGTCGAATACATGAGGCTGTCAGAGGTTTACCTGCTGCCTGGGTAAATCAGCAGACTGGCCTGATGACAACTTACTCAACGGTATGCGGGAGCATTACGCTCATATAGAACTAGAGAAGTGATGGTGGTTCATCACTTACCACCTGAGGCATAGTGCAGAGAATGTAATTTATGTTAAATGTCTAATTAGATCATGCAATTGGCCGAAGACCCAGTGAAAAACACAACGGGTCGTCCCGGCGAAGGATTTGCGGTAAATTTCTTAACAGTTACCGGCAGAGAAAAGACGGCCATAAATAATTGCTTCTTTGAAACGAACGAATGATTAATGTCAAAAGGAGCATGTCTGGCATGCTCCTTTTTTACAGGAAGGTAACAAAGAGCCAGTAATTTTAGACAGGCAGCTTTTGTTGCAGGATTTTTAGACAAAGCATTCAAAACCCGCCGTCTGGCTCACTTCATTTTATTACGAAATCGTTCAATTAAAATGATTCCCAGCTTCCCTCTGTAGCAGCCGTTTTGCCAGGTAGTCGTGGTGCCTGACGGACAGTGCTAAATTGCTGCTGAGTGGTGACCGAGACAGGAACGCTGACCGTTTGCGTACGGTTTATAGCGCTTCCTTCATTTAAGCGAAACATGCTCACAATCTCCTGCAACACTTGGGTTTGTTCCTGCATGGAGGCTGCAGCAGCCGCAGACTGTTCTACCAGAGCAGCATTTTGCTGAGTAGTCGTATCGATTTGCTCCATGGCGCAGTTGATTTGCTCAATGCCATCATTCTGTTCCCGGCTGGCTTGAGCAATTTCGTTAATCAGTTGTTCCATGCTCTGCACGTTTCTAACGATGCTCGTCATGCCCTTATCAGCCTTGTCCACTAATGTGGTGCCTGCGTTAATGCGCGATACAGATTCATCTATCAGCGTTTTGATTTCACGTGCAGCGGAAGCACTGCGTTGGGCCAGTGTGCGTACTTCACCGGCGACCACAGCAAACCCCCGGCCAGATTCACCCGCGCGAGCAGCTTCCACAGCCGCATTGAGGGCCAGTATGTTGGTCTGGAAAGCAATGCCATCGATGACAGAAATAATATTAGACATTCTGGAGGAGGATTCATAAATCTCCTTCATCCGGGTGGACACATCATTCATCAGCTCGCCATTCTCTTTTACAATGCCAGCGGTTTCAGAAACAAACTGACGTGCCTGCGCCGTGTTTGATGCGGTATTGCTGATGGTGGCGGTCAGTTCCTCGAGTGTTGCCGCTGTTTCTTCCACGCTCGCCGCCTGTTCTTCAGTGCGGGATGAGAGATCCTCGTTACCGGTGGCAATTTCATCAGCAGCCGAGGCTATGCTGTCTGATCCTGCACGCACTTTCTGCACAGTCTTACGTAGACTTTCAGTCATTTCACGCAGGGCGGCCATCAACTGCCCTAACTGATCATGAGAATCTACCCGCACATCCACGGTCAGATTACCGGCTGCCACTTCGCGCGCTATACCCACAGCAGATATCAGTGGGCGCGTAATGCTACGCGTGATAAGCAATGCAAGAAGCGAGCCCATAATTAACGCAACAATACCTACCGCCACCAGTGTCCAAACGGCAGATGTACCTGCACTCTGGATATGACCACCATTCTCATTAATGAGCCTTTGCTGGTTGTTAGCCACAGCACGAACAGCATCGGAATAAGCGCGCATAGCAGGTAGCAACTGGCTACGAATAACTTCAGCGGTCGCGTTCACATCTCCCTGAGCACTGAGTTTCAGGGCAACATTGCGCGCTGCGGTATTCCCTTTACGTGCCTCACCCACTCCCTTCATTAATTCTTTGCCGTGATCAGACGTGATCATATTTTCCAGCTTTTTTGTACCGCGCTGGCTCGCTCAGAGTTCTTCTTCATCTCCTCTGAAGCATATTGTTTAATACTTTCAGCGGGTGAGGTCATTACGACAAGGGCCAGAGCGGCGTTAGTGTCAATGATGGATAACCATTCGGTCGATAAGCGCTCCCGCACTAAATAATCATGCGTAACACTTTTTGTGGCCTGCATCATGCCGCGCAGATGCCATCCTCCAGTAATGACCATTGCAATCATCAGAATAAGTACCAGTGAAAAACCAGCACCCAGACGGGTTCCTATTCCCAGGTTATTTATTTTCATTATTTATCTCATCTAAGCCAGTTTCGTGATAATGAAGCTGATAGCCATAAAGAGTTTAGGTAGCCACAGCGGCTCATTTAGCGCCGGACGACATTCTGTAATAAGTCTGATAACGCTATGTCCGATTATTGTTATCGGTTTATGCATGGATAAGTTTATGGTTGAAGTAGAAATAGACACTTTTGAGCAGGGGTTTGCTCGAGTTGCGCTGAATATTAGAGAGGGCTTCTCAATAAAGGAATTGGGATTGGACAGCTGCCAGCAAACGACGCACTGATATAAGCGAAGCAGTCGAAAATATGTCGCTATTACGAATTAAGCTAATTGCCAGTTCGCTGTTACGGAACTTTTAGCGATGGCGGAGCAACTATGTGCATTAACATAAGCGCAGTTGAAAATGTTCAAATTATTGACAGGTAACACCTGTCAATAATAATAGAAAATATCGAGGTTAAACGGCCATTTCGCTATAACGCTCCCGGTACTCTTTCGGTGTAAAAGCGTAGACTTTTTTAAATACCGAATAAAAGTACTGCAAAGAGGGATAGCCGCACACCTGCGATATTTCATTGATCGAAAGCGATGTTGAAACCAGCAGCGATCGTGCTTTTTCTAGCTTTTCTGTATGAATTACCGCGTGGATGGTTTCTCCTGTTTCATCCTTAAAGCGTTTCTCCAGGTTAGAACGCGACATACCCACTGCATCCAGCACTTGCTCTACCTTGATTCCTTTGCAGGCATTGTAGCGAATAAAGTGCATCGCCTGGATTACCGCCGGATCAAGTAGAGAACGATAATCTGTTGAGCGTCGTTCAATAACCTTCACAGGCGGAACCAGCACGCGCTGAAGAGGAAGTTGGCGTTGGCCCAGCAGGCGATGCAGCAGTTTAGCCGCCTGATATCCCATCTGACGCGAGCCTTGAGCCACGGATGACAACGCTACCCGCGAAAGAAAGCGCGTCAGCTCTTCATTATCTATACCGATCACGCAGAGCTTTTCCGGCACCGGAATATTGAGGTGTTCACATACCTGTAACAGATGGCGCGCTCGGGCATCAGTAACGGCAATAATCCCGGTTTGTGGTGGTAATGTTTGTACCCAATCGGCCAGCCGATTTTGTGCGTGCTGCCAGTTATCTGGCGCAGTTTCCATTCCCTGATAAACCACGCCCTGATAACGCTCTTCAGCGACCAATTGTCGAAAAGCGTACTCGCGTTCCTGTGCCCAACGTTTGCCGCTGGAAACGGGCAAGCCGTAAAAGGCAAAACGGTGCACACCTTTTTCTTTCAAGTGTAAGAAGGCACTTTTAACCAGCGCGTGGTTGTCGGTAGCGATGTAATGCACTGCCGGATAATCTTCTTCCCGGTGATACGAGCCGCCGACACCGACGATAGGTACTTCAACATTTTTCAGTAACTGTTCGATCTCCCTGTCGTCAAAATCAGCAATCACACCATCGCCCAGCCACTCTTTGATATTGTCGATACGGCAACGAAAATCTTCTTCGATAAAAATATCCCAGTCGCTTTGCGAAGCCTGCAAATATTCGCCCACGCCTTCGACGACCTGTCGGTCATAAACCTTATTCGCATTGAAGAGCAGAGTGATCCGATAACGTTTCTCAAACATGGCTGTTTCCCACTGTTTATTCTGCTTTTTGAATAGCACAGTGCGCTTGTCACCAGGAATAAATTCGTCGGACATGTGATCCTCTACACGCGACGCTTGGTGGCAGAGTCCATCCAGACTGCCAACAGCAGTATCGTGCCTTTAACGATGTACTGCCAAAAGGTGGGGACATCCATCATGCTCATACCGTTATCCAGCGAAGCCATAATAAAGGCGCCCATTACCGCACCGGCCACACTCCCTATTCCACCCGCGAGACTGGTTCCCCCGATAACGCATGCAGCGATAGCATCCAGTTCTGCAATATTACCCGCCGATGGCGAACCTGCACCCAACCGTGAACTGAGAATTAACCCGGCAATGGCTACCATTAATCCGTTAATCGCAAAGACCGCTAGCTTGGTTCGCGCCACGTTAATGCCGGAAAGCCTTGCGGCATCAATGTTGCCGCCGATAGCGTAAATGCGGCGACCGAAAGCAGTACGTGTGGCAATAAACAGCCCGCCCAGCATCAGTAATGTCAAAATCAATACTGGCGTAGGCACGCCACGGTAATCGTTGAGCATCCAGATGGCACCGAGCACAATGACAGCGGTCAACGCCTGGCGTATCAGCGTGCCGGAAGCAGCAGGAAGCGATAAGCCAAGTTTTTGCCGGCGCTGACGAAGTCGCCACTGCCAAAGAACGAACAGCACCAGCCCTACCACACCAAAACCGAAGCCGATGCCTGATGGCAAATAGCTTTGCCCAATTTGCGACATTCCCGGACTGATAGGTGACACCGTTGTACCATTAGTGATGCCGACCAGAATGCCGCGGAAGGCCAGCATTCCGGCCAGAGTAACAATAAAAGAGGGAACCTTACGATAGGCGACCCACCAGCCATTCCATGCACCCAGTAACAGCCCCATCACCAGCGTTACCGCAATGGTCAAGGGCAAAGGCCAGCCGAACCAGACATCAAAAATAGCCGCCGCGCCGCCCAGCAGCCCCATCATGGAACCAACGGAAAGATCGATCTCCGCAGAGATAATGACAAACACCATGCCCACCGCCAGGATGCCGGTAATTGCTGTTTGTCTCAGCAGGTTTGAAATATTGCGTGCGCTAAGGTAAGAGCCGTCAGTGGTCCAGGTGAAAAAAGCCACAATTAACACGATGGCGAGAATCATCACGCCAACTTGTAGATTAAGCCGCGCACCCGCCCATTTTCGCGTAGGCAACGGCGTAGCGGGTTGTGTTGAATCGGTTTTAAGCATGATGTTCACTCCTGAGTGCCGCTTCCATAATTTTTTCCTGGGTCAGGTCCTGGTTTAAAAGGTCAGCTTTAATCTGCCCCTGATGCATCACCAGAACGCGATCGCTAAGACCTAACACTTCGGGAAGTTCGGATGAGATCACAATGATGGCAATCCCTTGTTGCGCCAGTTGATTGATCAGCTTGTAGATTTCATATTTTGCGCCGATATCAATACCGCGCGTTGGTTCATCAAGGATGAGAATGCGTGGGTTGAGCAACAGACATTTTGCCAGTACAGCCTTTTGCTGGTTACCGCCACTTAGCCGACCAATGGCCAACTCGGGTGAGGCGGTTTTGACCTTAAGGCGAGCCAGCGCATCCTTAATGACCTGTTGCTCTTGCGCTTCATCCAGCACTGAAAACACGCTACTGAATTGAGCCAGCGACGCGAGAGTGATGTTTTTTCCAACGCCCATCACCGGCACGATACCATCCCTTTTACGATCTTCCGGTACCATCGCAATACCGTGCGCAATGGCCTGCTGGCAGTCATTGAGGCTGACGGGTTTTCCATCAATCCAGACTTTACCTTCCCAGCGGCCTGGCCAGACACCAAACAGACACTGAACCGCTTCGGTGCGCCCGGCACCGACTAAGCCAGCAATGCCAAGAATTTCCCCGCGCCGCAGGCTAAAAGAAAGGTTATCCACCCGTTTGATGCTGCGATTGATCGGATGCCAGGCTGTCAGGTTCTCTACCCGTAAGATCTCGTCGCCGACCGGGTGCGGTTCGACGGGATAAAGCGAGGTCAACTCGCGGCCTACCATCATGGTAATGATGTCATCCTCACTCATCGCATCTGCGCGGCGTGTGCCAATATGCTGCCCGTCACGGATCACGCAGATGGTGTCAGAGATATCCTTTACTTCGTTGAGCTTGTGCGAGATGTAGACGCAGGCGATACCGTGATTGCGCAGATTACGGATAATATCCAGCAGTACCTCCGTTTCCTGTTCGGTTAACGAAGAGGTAGGTTCATCCAGAATCAGTAGGCGAACCTGCTTGTTTAGCGCCCGGGCTATCTCAACTAACTGTTGCTGACCCAGCCCCAGTTCACCCACGCGTGTCTCTGGCGAGACGTTGAGCCGCACCTGTTGCAACAGGGTCTGGCAGCGCAGCGTCATGCTGTCTACATCTAAAACGCCGCGTTGTGTCAGTTCGCTGCCGAGAAAGATGTTCTCCATTACCGTCATCTGCCGCACCAGAGCCAACTCCTGATGAATGATGACAATGCCTTTGCGTTCGGTGTCGCGGATATTAGTCGCACGCAGTTCTTCTCCGGCAAAAAAGATATGACCCTGATATTCACCGGCGGGATAAAGGCCACACAGCACCTTCATTAAGGTTGATTTGCCAGAGCCATTTTCACCACATAGCGAAATCACTTCGCCTGGCTCCAGCGTCAGCGAAATGTTATCAACGGCCTTCACAGCGCCGAAAAGTTTGGTGATGTTTTTCATTTCAAGCAGTTTGGTCATGACATCTCTCCAGGCTGCCCTGAGGAAAATCCGCCGTGTTTACGGCGGTTAACAGGATCAGAGCTCGCTCTTTTTATGGAAGCCGTCTGCGACCACCGTGCTTTCAATATTGGCTTTATCAACGGCAATTGGCTCAAGTAGCCAGGCAGGAACCTCTTTGGTGCCGTTGTTCAGCGTTGCATTGGACTTTGGTTGCTTCCCTTCTCCCAACTCCACAGCGATATTCGCCGCATTATCAGCGAGTTTGCTGATCGGTTTATAAACCGTCATGGTTTGCGTGCCGTTATTAATGCGCTTGATGGCGGCGAGATCGGCATCCTGACCAGAAATCGCGACTTTACCGGCCAGCCCTTGCGCGCTTAGTGCCTGTATTGCACCGCCTGCGGTGGCGTCATTTGAAGCGACAACAGCATCTATTTTATTGCCGTTGGCGGTCAGGGCATTTTCCATGATTTTCAACGCGTTTTCTGGCAGCCAGGCATCAACCCATTGATCACCCACAACCTTGATTTTTTTGCTATCGATCAGCGGTTTCAGCACCTTCATTTGCCCATCACGGAACAGACGTGCGTTATTATCGACCGGTGAACCACCCATCAAAAAATAATTACCTTGCGGCACGCGCTTAACCAAGCTTTGCGCCTGCATTTCACCCACTTTTTCATTATCAAATGAGATATAAAAATCGATATCAGCATTATTTATCATGCGGTCATAGGCCAGCACTTTAATTCCTTCACGTTTAGCCTCAGCAATAACGTTGCTTAATACCTGACCGTTGTAGGGAATAATAACTAAAACATCTACGCCGCGATTAATCATATTTTCAATCTGCGCCATTTGCGTTTCTTCATTGCCATTAGCGGACTGAACAAAAACTTTCGCACCAAGCGATTCCGCTTTCTTGACGAATATATCGCGATCTTTCTGCCAGCGTTCGAGACGTAAATCATCAATCGCCATGCCAATCTTCACCTCTTTTGCGAAGCCAGCATGGCTGAACAGACTGAGTGCGGCACACATCGCCAGTATGGTTTTTTCATTTTTTATGGCCCTGTAGGTTGAAGTAAGGGTAAAACCTGCCAATGCGCTAATAGGCTGATGAATTGTTATCTTTCAGTTTCATATCAGCAATTATAGATTTTCGTCTTTCTATTATGTTTTTTGGTTTATTTAAGAAAGTATGAAGTGGATCGTATTTTTCCCTTTTTCAGGCAAATTAAGTCTTTTATTTTTTCGAGGCGAATCAGAAAGAGAAAAGGTATTTCCTACCTGTATTTTGCGAGCTGACGCACATTTAATAATTATCTCAATGGCAGTGTTAAATAACGTAATTGAGCGCCAGAGATTCACTCATCACAATCATCCTCACATACCGCTGAGTATTCAGCTGTCCTATGGGTAAGGTTAAAGGAGTTAAACATGCAATCCTGGTTCGATCAGCTCGATCGCGTCCGCTATGAAGGAACGCAAAGCACTAATCCTCTGGCTTTCCGCCATTACAATCCCGAGGAACTTATTCACGGAAAACGCATGGAAGATCACCTGCGTTTCGCGGCCTGCTATTGGCACACTTTCTGCTGGAACGGGGCTGATATGTTTGGCAGTGGGGCTTTTAACCGCCCATGGCAGGGGCCGGGAGATGCGCTGGAGCAGGCGAAGCGCAAAGCCGATATCGCCTTTGAGTTTTTTCACAAGCTGAATGTGCCGTGGTACTGCTTTCATGACGTTGATGTCTCACCCGAAGGCGATTCGCTGAAAAGCTATATCGATAACTTTTCGACCATGACCGATGTGCTGGAAGAGAAGCAGGCACAGAGCGGCGTCAAACTGTTATGGGGCACCGCTAATTGTTTTACCCACCCACGCTATGCTGCTGGGGCAGCGACTAATCCCGATCCAGAGATTTTTGCCTGGGCCGCCACGCAGGTTTTTACCGCCATGAATGCGACACATCGGCTCGGCGGCGAGAACTATGTGCTGTGGGGCGGACGGGAAGGCTATGAAACCTTGCTCAACACCGACCTGCGCCAGGAGCGTGAGCAGATTGGCCGCTTTATGCAGATGGTCGTGGAGCATAAACACAAGATTGGCTTCCGGGGCACGCTGTTGATTGAGCCCAAGCCGCAGGAGCCAACTAAGCATCAGTATGATTACGATGTTGCTACGGTATACGGCTTCCTGAAGCAGTATGGCCTTGAAAAAGAGATCAAAGTTAACGTTGAGGCAAATCATGCCACGCTGGCTGGCCACTCTTTTCATCATGAGATCGCCAGTGCTATTGCTCTGGGTATTTTTGGCTCAGTCGATGCCAACCGTGGTGATCCACAGCTCGGTTGGGATACTGATCAGTTTCCTAACAGCGTGGAAGAAAATGCGCTGGTGATGTATGAAATTCTTAAGGCGGGCGGCTTCACGACAGGCGGATTGAATTTTGATGCGAAGATTCGTCGTCAGAGCATTGATAAGTATGATCTCTTTTACGGTCATATTGGTGCTATGGATACGATGGCGTTAGCACTTAAGGTGGCTGCTCGCATGATTGACGATGGCGAACTGGACCGCCGCGTAGCCCGCCGATACAGCGGCTGGAATGATGAGGTGGGCCAGAAAATCTTAAAAGGCGAGTTTTCGCTCGCTTCGCTGGCGCAATTTGCTTCGGAACATAGCCTGAATCCGCAGCCGCAAAGTGGTCGTCAGGAACAACTGGAAAATTTGGTCAATAACTATCTTTTTGCACAATAACGGAGTCGCCATCATGTACATCGGGATAGATTTAGGCACTTCAGGCGTCAAGGCCGTGCTGCTGGATAACGCTGGGCAACTGATTGGCAGCCAAAGCCAGAGGCTTACTGTTTCACGACCAAAGCCGCTGTGGAGTGAGCAGGATCCCGAAAGCTGGTGGCAGGCAACCGATAGCGTTATGCGCGCACTGGCGAGTCAATATGATTTAAGCCAGGTGCGCGCCATTGGCCTCAGCGGGCAAATGCATGGTGCTACGCTGCTCGACAATGTGTGTAATGTGTTGCGCCCCGCCATCCTTTGGAACGATGGGCGCAGTGCAGAGCAGTGCCAAGAACTTGAAAAGCGGGTTCCTGATTCGCGAGCCATTACTGGCAACCTGATGATGCCGGGCTTTACTGCACCGAAGCTGTTATGGGTCAAACAGCATGAGCCTGAAATTTTTGCTCAGATCAGCAAAGTGTTGCTACCCAAAGATTATTTGCGCTGGCGAATGAACGGCGCCTTCGCCACTGATATGTCCGACGCCGCGGGTACGATGTGGCTGGATGTGGCAAAGCGAGACTGGAATGATGAACTTCTCTCCGCTTGCGGATTGACGCGTCAGCAGATGCCGCAACTGTATGAAGGCAATCAGTTCACCGGCACAGTGCATCCGGAAATTGCGGCGGGCTGGGGTCTTAAAGATGTTCAGGTTGTGGCGGGCGGCGGTGATAATGCGGCGGGCGCAGTCGGCGTCGGTATGGTTAATGTCGGACAAGGCATGCTCTCACTCGGTACTTCTGGCGTTTATTTTCTGGTGAGTGACGGCTTTATGGCAAATCCAACCTCGGCGGTTCATAGTTTCTGTCACGCATTGCCGCAACGCTGGCACTTGATGTCAGTGATGTTGAGTGCGGCTTCCTGTCTTGATTGGGCGGCAAAGCTGACCGGCTGTAATGACGTTCAGCATCTTCTCGACGAAGCAGAACTGGCGCAGGAGGATCTGCCACCCGTCTGGTTTTTGCCTTATCTTTCTGGCGAACGCACCCCGCATAATAATCCTGAAGCAAAGGCCGTATTTTTTGGTTTGACCCACCAGCATGGTCGCGCAGAACTGGCAAAATCGGTGCTGGAGGGCGTCGGCTATGCTTTGGCGCAAGGCATGGACGCGGTACACACATGTGGCATTGCGCCGCAGAGCATTATGCTGATTGGCGGCGGTGCCCGCAGTGCCAGGTGGCGACAAATGTTGGCAGACATCAGCGGACAGACGCTCGACTTCTGCTCAGGCGGCGATGTCGGCCCCGCGTTGGGCGCGGCGCGCCTGGCGATGTTAGCGATGTCACCCGAGCGCGATGTGGCAGAGCTTTTACCCACATTGCCACTTGAACAACGCCATGAACCGAATGCCGCGCAACATGATGCATATCGCCTAAAACGAGAGGTATTCGCGGAATTATATAGACGACTCGTACCGATGATGGGGCGCAGTTAAAAGAGCCACTATTTTAGCGTTAACCGCTGGAGCCAGCGCATGGCAGAGCTCGATTTTCATGCTGTGGTCGCCAGCTATTTCAATAACGTGCTGCTGGCATTTATTTGCCGCTTCCTGCCGCGCCTGCTTAAAGAACAGGCCGTCTGCAAAGACATCTACCAGAACCCGTCGCGCGCGCGACCGGGATAGGTTTTCAATACAAGTTAATTAATGCGATGCGTCGTAAAGACGCCGCTCAAGTTGAAAACATCATGCGCCAGCATAAGCAGTACGCAGAGGAGGCAATGCTGAAGCTGGAAGCCTCGATCGAAGAGCGTTTTATGAAAGAGTAAGTAGAGAATAACGACTGCGAAAAAAATAAGCGATTGATTTTGATGCCGTTGTGCTGGCTAGTTTTGAATTTACTTATTATGTTAAACAAGGTATCTGATTACACACCTCGTACTGAATTATGTTCTAACCTGCCTGTACTCTTCTTTTATAACGAAACATCCTTCACCCGTTGGATTTACAAAGACAATGACTCATCTAACAGTCATTAACCTCTTTTATGACTCATACAAAAGCCATGCGTACAGCCAAACCTTAGCACCTTCGCTATAGTGAGTTATCTATAATACATAAAGCATCCTAACGTCCTTTAAGGCGGTCAAAACGGCCAGACCATTACAGAGAGTATATTCACGCTATACATTGGAAGCGCTGCGGTTGTTTGCTGAATTGATCCGTTTTGAACGTAAAAATCTAAAAATGACCGAGTCCGAATTGGCAGAACGCGCAGGTATATCTCGCAGTATGTTGCAACGTATTGAGAAAGCCGATCCTAAATGCGAGATCGGCGTTGTGTTTGAAGTTGCCGTGCTGCTCGGGCTTCCTCTATTCGATGCGGCGGCAGATGAGATCAAATTGGCGGCATATCGAAGACAAACTGAAGATAAATTACGTCTGATGCCGCAACGTGCCAGGATTCGTTTGATGACTTCTGAACAACTCCCACAGCAGGCATTTGTATGGATTTGGCTACCCGGTGAAACTAAACCTGTTGTGGCTGGCCGACTGAGTTATGATAATGCCCGAAACATACTGTTTAACTATGGCCGTAGTTACCTGGAACGCGTCCGCGATCACTCTCCGGCCATCCCGATTTATCTTCCTGAATTGCCTCTCCAGTCAGGAATGTTGCCTCTGTCGCCAGGTTTAACAATGCCATCATCGATCCGCGATAGCGCACCAGACGCCTGGGGTCGGCGTGTAATCATCAACCGTAAGTTAGGAATGCGCGGTGCTGATACGGATACAGCTTTACTGGATGAGCTGACTTATTGCTGGAGTCCGGTTCTGACCGAATAAGCGCACTGGATTTCCAATGTTCTGCCACGGAGTATGAACCGCGTTATGCCAAAAACGTGGAGATAGAAGAACTGCTGCGCTCCGCTGAACGCGTGGAACAATGGGTCCCCCTCACCCCTGAACTCGATGAGGCACTGTTTCACGGTAGTTCAATTGGTGGCGCGCGCCCCAAAGCTTTGATTGAAGAACAGGGTAAAAAATACATCGCAAAGTTTTCAGCGAGTAACGATCTCTACAATGTGGTGAAAGCAGAATTTATTGCCATGCGGCTCGCCGCATTATGTGGGCTGGACTGCGCACCCGTGCGAATGGCGCATGCGGCGGGCAAGGATATTTTGCTTATTGAACGCTCCGACCGTATTAAATCCGAAACTGGATGGACAAGACGTTCAATGGTGTCAGCCTTAACCCTGTTTGGCCTCGATGACATGATGGCACGCTATGCCAGTTATGAAGACTTTGCTCATTTGATTCGCAAGCGTTTCGAACGTCCGAAAGAGACACTGCGTGAGCTTTTTGCACGAATCTGCTTCAACATTCTTTGTGGTAATACTGACGATCACGCCCGAAATCATGCCGCTTTCTGGAATGGTGAGAGGCTGTCATTGGCGCCAGCTTATGACATCTGCCCACAGGGGCGAGCTGGCAATGAGGCCACACAAGCCATGTTTATCACAGGGAATAATCGTTTTAGCCAGCGAAGTGCGTGTATAGAGACCGCGCATAACTTTATGTTATCCCGGGAAGCAGCAGCGCTAATCTTTGATGAGCAGGTTGAAAGAATAAATGAGCACTGGGATAAAGTGTGTGAAGAAGCCCAATTGACCGAAATCGATCGCCGACTCTTCTGGAAAAGACAATTCCTCAACCCATTCGTTTTTGAATAATTTACTTCGAAAATGCGGCCCGACTACCCACCGGTCATTACAGTGCTATTTATTCTGGCTGATTAGCTGGTGGGCACAGCGTCCCAATCTGCTCCAGTGTACGGAACAACTGCGGCGTGGGTGCATTAGTGCAGTTTAACCGCAGAAAGTTGTGCAGTGCTCATAGTCGCCACTTGCCAGTATATCGCTCGTAGCGGCTGCCTGCCCAGTCCCCCAGCGATGCGCGCCTGTAAGAACTGTGTGTGGTGGCGTCCTGCTAGGATCTAACCGATTCAACAGCCAGATCGCCATAAACATGGCCCTTAATGAGGGTAATACAACGCACTACCGAACATCATAATTATGTTAAATGTGCTGCACTTGCAGTAAATACATAGTCATTCAACACCCACCATAGGTCCTCTCCCGAAACTACTTCATCGCGAGGTTAACTAATGGGAAGTGCCAAATGTTTGCAGCAAGATGACCGCTTCACTTCAGGGTAAATTTGGGAATCTTTCTCTTAGGATCCATTCATAGTCACACCCGGGGGAAGACGATTTTGGCAGTTGGCCGTTTTTTTACGATACCAGCAACTTCATCTTCAATACGTGCAACCTCCCGCTCTAACCATTGATGATGTTTGCTTTGTAGCCATAGCTTCCAACTTTGTGGCCTTGTGAGTTTGAACTTAGGTTTTGAAACTGCTACTTCCCAAGAAACTCCGTCCATCAATTCGAGTCCAATCAAGTATAAATGAGACCTAGTGCCCACAGGTATGAAGGCTCTATGGGGAAATTGGTCATACAGGATGTCCGGAGGATAGCCGTCCGCAAGCGTACTACGCTTGCTAGGTCCGCTCCATTCAAAGATTAACTTGGCTCCAGATTGATTCAATATATTTGACATATAGGGGCCTCCGGGATGATTTTCTATAAAAACGTTCAATCCCGAGTCTGACAAAGATGGTCCGGCAATGATGCTAAGAGTTCTAATAATGTCCAAGGCTGTCCATGGGGACGTTATATGTTTCAACCTCAAAGGAAGATCTCCTTTTAATTCAGGTGCTTTCACGCCGTTTTCGAGTGCATTCCAGTAATCGTTATCGATCTCGTCGAGACATAATGCCATGTCTAACTTCAACTGAATGGATAAAACGTCACTGGATATGACTTAAGAACAGAGAGCTAAGCTGTATTAAATGATTTGCAGAGAGGCAGTAATGCCCCTCTGCTTGCCTGCTATGTCATCATTGTTGGCCTCATTACATCTGAGATTTACTTCGCTCCAAAAGCTTTTTAGCAGAAGTATAAGTGGCTCTCAGATGCTCTCCCAGATTTACACCCTGCAGTTTACCATCCGCTTTGATAATCAGACCGTCGACGATGGCCGTCTCCACATTTTCTGGCTGAGCCGAGTAGACGATGAGCGCTGCCGGGTCACCACCGCCAAATCCAGCCATGTTCAGAGTATTGGGATTGATTATCTGAATATCTGCCCGCTTTCCCTCTTCAAAGGTGCCGGTTCCCAGTCCTATTGATTCAGCAGAGCGGCGCGTTGCAAGCTTCAGAAGTTCGCGCGGATTTGGCAGCGTTTCATTTTTTTGCTTTACCGCTTTCAGTCAGCGCTGCTGTGCGAAGCGCTTCGAACAAGTTAGCTCCGCCAGATAAAGCATTCCCATCTATGCCCAGCCCCTGTCTTCCAACGCTCTTGAAGTGATTGAGCAGTGTCAGCCAATGACCTACGCGTTGTTTGCTGACCGGGGTTAATACCAGCCCCCACCCGCTTTCTGCAGAGCGTTCAACTGCTTCGGGAGTGCATCGCTCGCGTGAACCATCGTCAGCGATGGCGATAAATAGTGACGGTCTATCAGTGCATCGAACATTGCTTGAGCATCGCCGCTGATATGTACCTGATTCGGCAAGTTGTGCTGAACAGCCAACCTGTATTCCTTATCCCGTATTGCCCAGTTCTGCTGGCTGGATAAGTCCCCAGGAATTCGCCAGCCGAGCCCGAGTTGAACACGATCGGATGACTGCTTTTTTAGTTCAGCCAAGTGCGACAAATCGATCATGATTTTCGTTATTTTATCTGGACCACCGTAATACATGATGGCGCGAATACCGCTCTTTTACAGCGCCCTGAAACCAGCATCACCCCAGGCAGGACCACGAATGTTATCAAAGAGGTCGCCAGTCGTAGTGATGCCTGACCGTAACAGTTCAAGCGAACCAGAATACATTGTCTGCCAGATATCATCCGGCTGCATCTCCTTTGCAAGCTTGTTACTGACAGGGAAAAATTTTCCCTGCTTGTTTCGGAACTGGCCGCGCATGGTGGTAACCGGTCACTTTGGAATACTCCGCGCGCAGTCCTTTAGTGAGAACTGAATCCTGGGCAATCGTATCTCAATCCCTCACGCATACGCCGGCTTTATTTGCTGCAAGCTTAATGTATGGTGACGAAGCTATCCGGTTAATGTTTGTGAAAATAAAGCGCCTGTGGCTTGGATAGACATCCCTGGAACCGTTCATAGAGCACGGCTTATGACTGATCCTGCCGCAGCGGGTATTAATCGGATAGGCGTTAAAGAACTCACCTACAGGTAATAAATGTGTCACAAACACTTTGACAGGCGCTCTGCGCTCTTGCTGAGTTTTGGCGGAGTAGAGAAATGTCTTTATCAGGAATCAGTTGGCCAATGCTGATACGTTTCGAAAAGCAACGGAGCGCGGATATTCCCATCCGAAAGAGTTACCGGTTAATAACTTAACCGGACAGCCACTTTATGGCAGTATTTACAAAAAGCGACCGCAGGGAAAAGATATGTCAAGAATAACCGTCAAGGCTGGCGCAGATCTCATCACCGATATTGCCTCAGCAAAGCCAGTCTCTGCTATCAGTGAGTTAATCTGGAACGGATTCGATGCGAAATCTCAGCGCGTGGAGGTTGTTATCAACCGACACGCTTTAACGGGCAACATTGATTCCATTTTCGTCAGAGATTCCGGTGGAGGGATCGAACATGCCAGAGTAACAGAACTCTTCGGCAACCTAGGAGAATCTTGGAAAAGACATGCTAGGGCAAATGGCGACAGATCTTTACATGGCCAATACGGGAAAGGCAGATTTAAGGCTCTTTCGCTCGGGGAAAAAATTGTCTGGCAGACGGTAGCTAAAAAAGGTGAAAAACATTATGCCTATGCGATATCGGCGGATGCAAACAGCGTTAAGGATCTGGTGATCGGCGATGTAACGGAAGTCTCGGGCGAACAGACTGGGACACAGGTCGAAATTTATAACGTCAGCGACCATGCTATTGATCTATTGAGTGAAAATTCCCATAACGACCTTCTTATGGAATTTGCCCTGTTTCTGACTGAGTACCCTTTCCGCAAGCTAGTTTTTGACGGGCGGGACTTGGATCCGCGAGATGCGTGGCTTGACAAGGCTGATTTTGACCTTGGCGACGTTGAAGTCTCTGAAGATGAGACCACCGGTGTCTCAATGTCGATTATTGAATGGCGTAAAAAAGTGTGCAGCGAGAGTTTCATTACTGCGACTCACTCGGTTTTTCCTATCATAAAGAAAAGCTGGGGCAGCTCATCCGCGCGCCAGGATTTGAATTCACACTTTATGCCAGATGCGACTATTTTAAAACGCTTAGTGAACGCAACGAGGTGGCGCTTGGCGACCTAGTCCCGGAGCTTAAGGCAATCAAAGACGCCGTCATCAACCGCGCAAGGCTTTATTTTATTGATAAGGCTTTCCAGAAGAAAACTCGAATCATTGATGAATGGAAGGCTCAGGATATCTATCCTTATGCTGGAGATACCGGGAAAGACCCGACGACATCGGTGGAAAGAAAAGTTTTTGATATCCTTGCAGTGAACGTTCAAAGTTATCTGAAAAATTTCGAAAAATCAGATAAGAAAACCAAAAAATTCACTTTTATGCTCCTGTCACAAGCTATCAAACAAAACCCGGCCTCTGTGCAGAAAATTATCACTGAAGTTCTTGAGCTGAAAGCACAAGAGCAGGACGAATTAGCCGAAATGCTGGAAAGCACCTCGCTTTCGTCAATCATCAGCGCATCTAAAATCGTTGCAGACAGGCTGAATTTTATCAACGGTCTGGATAACCTTGTGCATGACAGAGAAACCAAAAAACACTCTTGGAAAGGGATCAACTGCATAAGATTCTGGAAAGGGAGGCTTGGATTTTCCGTGAAGATTTCTATCTTGCAGGTTCAGAAAACCGGCTTGAAGAAGTCCTGCAGAAACACATCAGACACTTGGGCAAACGTGAGGACGAGGGATCGAACGACCCCGTATTTTTACCGGACGGACGACAGGGGCGCATCGATTTGATGTTCGCAAAAGCAAGGCAGCCTACGGAAGGCGTAACCGAGTATCTGGTGGTCGAGCTGAAGAGGCCCTCCCAGAAAATTGATTATGACGTTATAGGCCAAGTTGAAAAGTATGCCCTTGCAGTTAGCAGCGATGAGCGTTTTGACCATGCTAATACCCGATGGACTTTTATCGCAGTGTCCAACACTATGGATGAATATGGTATGCGCCGCGCGCGGATGAGAGGATGGCCTAAAGGTAAAACGCTTGACGACGCAGAAGCTAACGTTGAAGTATGGGTTATGACTTGGGCAGAAGTGCTACATGCCGCTAGGTCAAAACTAAGTTTCTTTAGTGAGCAACTTCGGTACGAGGCTACACGCGATACGTCTACTGTTTACCTAGAACAGAAACATAAGCAGTTTTTACCTGTATTACCATCTACAAATAAAGCTTCCTAAATCCGATGGGGTCTGTGGCGCGGCTACTGCGATGTTTGCAAAGGATCGAGTAGCCAGCCGCCGGTCGACAATATTCTAATCACTCTATGCTGGTTAACTACAATCACCAAAAATTGAGCGTAGAAGACTACAATCAACGTTATCTGTTCAAGTTAGGATTTCTGTAAAGACGCAAGTAATCTCCTTAGGATTAGCCTTCCAAAGATGATGAAAACCGCTTGATAGCATCACCTCTATTTTGCTTTCGGGTGACTCAATTAACAAATAGCGATCGTGACAATTTGAATATTTTTGAAGTACCGATACGCTTGATGTCCAGTCTCCACAAATAGTATTCAGAAATGTATTGGTTATTTCTAAGTTATTTGCTCTTGCATTTATTCCGGATGCAACTTCGGCATATTCAATTTGCAACCCTTTTCTCGGGAATACCCGAAAAAATAGTTTGTTATTTTCCGCCCAGTTTTCAGAGAAATAGTTATCGCAAATGGTTATTTTTGTGGCATTACCGCACATCATTTGTAAATAACTTAGCAAGTCTTGCCGGCTATCAGTTCTTGATAAAGAAAAAACAATGTTTTTATTAACCATGTTATTTTTAAAATACACATATGGAAAGTTTTTGGATGCATCTTCAGTTAAAATTATTTTAAATGTTGTTTTTGATGCCAAAGTGATGAGATCATCATCATATTCCGGCAAGCCTGCCATTTGAGACAATATTTGAACGTGGTTAGGTAATTCTAGACCTTCCTTCAATGCGGACTTAATCTGCTTCCAGTTAGTCGCATAAGGATGTGTGAATTTCCTCATTAGTAGTTTAAATTTTTTTGATTCTTTTTTGTTTTCATAAGCAATTAATAAGGAATTGTCTAAAACCATTTTCCCTAACATAGTTACCTCATGCTCAAAAGATCATTAAGAGTTGCATCAAAAAATCCTGATGGAAAACTAGTTGGCTGACCTTTCGAGTCGGTATAGCTTCCATTCTCATCTATTAATAGAGTGGTAAAATTACTCTCAACATTTGATTTATAGTGTATAACCAAATCGTTGTGAGAAAACTTATCGTCAAATATTTGATAAGCTATTTTGTTTAATAAATGCTCGCAATGTGTTTCTACGATAAGTTGGACCCCACCATTTGCAACAAAGGTAAGGAATTCTCCTAAATGAGCTTGAGCTCTAGGATGTAACTGTACTTCTGGATTCTCTAAAATTACTAAATCGCCCTTTTTAGCCATTAGACAAATTATAATAACTTTACTTATATAACTCATGCCTGCGCCGAGATTGAAAGGAGATACGTCACCCTCTAAATCTTTGATGCTAAAGTAAATGTTTATCTGCTCACCAACTTTTTCTGTTTTTAGTTCAGAAGTGGTTCCAGTTATATAGCTTAACCATTCAGCAACTTGGAAGGATATGGTTTTTGAATCCTCAAATTTTATTAAGCTCTCATCAGCTATCTCAGTTTTTATTTTTTCAAAAGTTGAGAACAAAAATTCACCTTGTTCTCCTACTCTACGATTAGAGGAAGGAACAAAGTCTTGTGCACCAAGTCTATTTGCATTGAGATACAAAATCTCAGGCAATTGCTTATGTTTTGCTTGCTCGTAATAATATAGTTCTTTGCTGTTCTTTAAAATATCATCGTCTTTAAAAATAACACTATGGATTTCATCATCTTTGTCACGTAATGAAATTTCAACTAATTTCGCATTTGTTCTTTTGTTTCTTATGGTTTTAAACTCACTTACATATCTAAGCAAACTCTCCATACTAAATTGGTTACTTTCAGTGCTGTTCATGATCATTAACATGATTGCTTGAATTACACTTGACTTTCCTGAAGAATTAGTACCAGTCAATATCGTTAAAGGTGTTAGCCTTAAATTTTCGTCATTAATGCTTTTAAAATTTTTTATGTTAACTTGAGTAAGCATTTTTTAAGCCCTTTGTTATTTCGGCCGCGAAATCAAATCTGATTTTTACATATTCATTTGTGTCAATTGAACCTGAAAATATGCCAAGTTCTTCAAAGTTACTTTTAAAATCATCTATATAATCTTCTATCTCATAATTCCCTAACTTATCTGCATCAACAAAGCTGAATGCAAAGACAAGCATTTCGAAAAGGCCCATGTTTACTGGCCTTCTATTGCCACCAGACTTTGGCTTGAATCGGAAGGCCTCACCTCCCATTAGATGATAGATGTTTCCCATGCCTTTTAAACAAGCCTCTTTGATTTTTTCAATTGTACCATCGGTAGCTTTCGAATTTATAAACTTCATGGTTGAGGCCAAGAAAGTATCAATATCAGAACGATAATGAATAAAAGGATTCCTTTCGGTCATCAATAAATAAAAGCTGACGAACCGAAGAACTAAATACCGGTCTCTCATCCTTTCAGGTTTAACTCCACCGCCAGTAGATAGCTTAAATTCATAACTTTCCGCCAGGTCTTGAATCAAATCAGTCGCTTTACCTTGATATAGCGCATGCCTCATCTCTTGTTTGTTAAGATTTATACCTCCGCGATTAACTCTCTCAAAAATATTGAATTTTACGTGTTCTGGAGTTGGCGGTTGGATTATATAGCAATGTAATTGATAATCTTCTAGCTTGGACTGAAGCAATTGTGGGATGTCTGAGAACTTCTTTCCTTTCAATTTAGGAAACATTGATAAGTCAGTCAAACGGAATCTATTGTTTAGATATTCTTTAAGAGCCGACACGCGTTGTTTGCCATCAATAATTTGACGAATTCCATTTTCATCTTCAAAAAGGTAAATTAATGGTATAGGAATCCCCATTAATATTGATTCAATTAACTCGGATTGGTGTTTTTTGTCCCATACATCTTTTCTCTGAAAGTCAGGTGCTAAGACTAATTTTCCGTTGCTCTCTTTTCTCAATAATTCAAATACGCTCGATTGTTCTTTGGCAATGCGCACTTCCGTATCAGTGTCCATTTGATGCGGATGCGAGGTCAACTCAAGTTCATCTTGATTCTCAAGCTCAATAGCATCTTCATAATTATCTTTTTCGTGCATTTATTGAACTCCTAAATTTTCTAGAAACTGCTCTCTGCCACACTCGATAACGCCTTATTGTAACCTATCAGTTCATTGAGCACTAACGCCTTTGTGGGAAAGGATATGTAGGCTCCTACCTAGTCCAAGCTATTGAATGCACTCAAATAATTTTTACTGAGATAGTATAGAACGTGCTTGCAGCATCACCTTTGGTCCCCTTGTTTTACCTAGTAGTGCTTCAATTGCCTGAACTGCCATTTCCAAGTTAGATATAACTTAAGTAAATACAACGCGATAGTAATGGTCCATATATTCATTTTTCTGGACTTATATAATTACACTTATACAAACCCAGTCCCTTTCCTACCGATTAAATAACTAACTTCGTATAATTATACTTATACGAAGTTAGGACAAAGGCAAGCTCGTTGCGATAAGATGGGCGCATTCAGGCGGCGCAGAAAACCGGCAGCGCTACGTGAATTCTGGCGGGTTATCCCCCGTCTTTCTTTCCAGAATTCACGTAGCGCGATCAACAACAGTTTCGTTCATTAAACAGGCAAACATGACAAAAATGACTCAGCTGGCGGCGCTTAGCGCCACCGGCGATGCTGACATCCGGGAGCGGTTAAGGGAGTTTGTTCAGGACAGGGAGGCGTTTTCGCCCAATACCTGGCGACAGCTGCTGAGCGTCATGCGCACCTGCAACCGGTGGGCGGATGATAACCAGAGGACCTTTTTGCCGATGTCTTCCGCCGATCTGCGCGATTACCTGACGTTCCTGCAGGCAAGCGGGCGGGCTTCATCAACCGTTAATGCACATGCCGCGCTGATTTCGATGTTACACCGTAACGCCGGACTGACGCCGCCTAACTCTTCGCCGCTGGTTTTCCGCACGATAAAGAAGATAAATCGTACGGCCGTCATCGCGGGCGAGCGCGCCGGGCAGGCCGTTCCCTTCCGCCTGCCCGATCTGCTGGCGCTGGATGCGCAGTGGTCAGGCTCAGCACGGCTGCAGGAAGTCCGCGACCTGGCGTTCCTGCATGTGGCTTACGCCACGCTTCTGCGTATCAGCGAGCTGTCGCGCCTGCGCGTGAGAGATGTTACGCGGGCGCCGGACGGTCGCATCATTCTAGATGTGGCGTGGACCAAAACCATCGTACAGACCGGCGGACTGATCAAGGCGCTGAGTACCCTGCCTACGCAGCGGCTGGCAGAGTGGATCAGCGCGGCTGGCCTGGCGGCCGAGCCGGATGCGTTTTTATTCAGTCGTGTGCACCGTTCAAACCGGGCGCAGCTTTCATCTGACGCGCCGTTAAGCACGCGCGCCCTTGAAGATATCTTTGCCCGGGCCTGGCGCACGTCGGGTTCAGCCGAGCAGTTTAGAGCGAACAACAAGAATCGCTACAGCGGCTGGAGCGGACACAGTGCACGCGTTGGTGCTGCACAGGACATGGCCGGACAGGGCTATCCGGTTGCGCAGATCATGCAGGAAGGAACGTGGAAAAAGCCGGAGACCCTGATGCGCTACATCCGCCATGTTGACGCGCACAAAGGTGCCATGGTGGACTTCATGGAAAAGCACTCAGGCTAAATGTATAGCAATGGCATTCTGAAGCGCTAAACCGACTCGCTTAACGACCCGACTTATCCACAGAAAAAGTGGACAGCCTGTGTACAGACATGTACAGATTCTGCTCATCACTTATCTGTCAGCATACCGTCCTTCCTCTGGCGTCTGTATAAATCCAGCCCTCGTGCTTTTTATCGCCCGGCAGTGTAAATCCCTATTAATGTGCCATGATTAATTTGTCAGCCAGCTTATTACACTTAAGCATGGCTTAAGTCTGGCTGTTTATATCAGTTGGTCACACAGGTGAGCGGGCAATTATGAGCAATCAGCCTTCAGGCGAGTTACCAGAGAAAAATGACGAGGTTACTTTCAGCCTTGCGGAAGAAGAACTTCAGGTTACGCGGGAGCAGTCTGTAAAAAGCCGGGTCAAGGTGACGCGCTCAACTTCAGTGCATGACGAAACGGTAAGCATGCTGTTACGGCGCGAAAAGGTGAAGGTTACTCATGTTGCTAAAAATCAGCGCGTTAGTGCTGTACCTGAAATCAGGGAGGAAAATGGCGTGCTCATCGTGCCGGTTGTGGAAGAAGAGGTTGAGATTATACGAAGGCTGGTGCTCAAAGAGGAACTTCATATTCACAAAGCTGAGGAGGAAATTCCCTTTGAAGAAACCGTTTCCCTTCGCCGTCAACAGGTAAGTGTCCAGCGGGAAGATGGTGACGTTACAAATCCGGAAAAAACCGAGGAATAATCCATGGCACATGAAAAAATCGTAACAATGTTCAGTAATACTGCTGATGCAGAAGGTGCAAAACGAAGCCTGCTTAAGGCTGGCTTTGATGACAATGATATTGATGTGATTTCAGGTGACAGGCTCAATAAAGAGGAACACGAAGCTCGCCATCCCGGACTCTGGCAGCGTTTGTTTGGCGATACGGTCGATGAAGAGCAGGCTGAAGTTTATGAAGATGCACTGCGTACCGGTGGTGTGGTGCTGACGCTCAGAGCAGATGAAGAACAGCTTCCACGTGCCTTAAGCATTATTGACGCACATGACTCAGGAAATATGCAGCAGTATGGCGAACCGGGCCTGAGAAACGATACTGATATTCAGTCATCCGCCGGCGTGCCCACTGACGAACTTTATACCGGCGAGGTTCAGCCGACTGGCGTCACGCCTGTCAGGACTTCCTGACCGGAGATGAAACCGAAGAGGAAGTGCTCCGCCTGGCTGAAGAAAGGCTTGAAGTCGGTAAGCGTCTGGTCAGTGAAGGATCGACGCGTGTAAGGCGTTATACCGTTACTGACGATGTATCAAAAGAAGTCTCCCTGCATGAACAACATGCAGATATTTTTCGCCGACCGCTGACTCAGCACGCTTCCCCGGATGATGTGGACTGGTCTGAAAAAACAGTCGAAGTCGCTGAAACACATGAGTTACCCGTGATAAATAAAACCGTACAGGTGAAAGAAGAAGTCGTGGTCCGTACAGACCAGAGCGAGCGGGTGGAAACGGTCAATGATTCGGTTCGCCGTCAGGAAGTCGATATTGATCATGCCGGAGCTGTAAAAGAAGGAGAGGAAAGTCCCTGCCAGACACAGTCTCAACACCGGTCAGCCCGGCTAAAGACGCCGAGCAAAATAAAGTACAGACAATTAAGCCCGGTGACGAACTGACCATTCAGAAAAACAAGTTCGATGAGAAGTTTTAGCAACGAAAAGCTCTGCCCTGTCGGCCAGGGTACGACTCGGCAGAGCGTTTATCGGCTTCGGTTTATAAAAATACGGATACGACTTCTGCACAACGCGTAAGAAAAATGCTGTTCAGCAGGTCGATAAGGACATTCAGGAAGGCACATATACATGCTTGAAGCACACTCATGGGTGGGCTAATGGAAGACAATGCTGGCCGGACTGACCCGCTTCTTTTTAGCTGCGTTGTCAGTCCGTATGCGGATCAGTCGCGAAGAAGTTCAACGTACCGGCTGTAAACGTAGCTCCTGTGTCGCGCCCTGCCTGACGTTTCAACAAGTACACCGGCTTCTACCAGACTTTTGACGGCGTTGTTCGCTGTCGGATAGGTTACCTCCAGCAGCTCAACGGCACGCTCAACTGTCAGCTTTGGCATCGTCGGCAGGAATTCAAACAGACGGATGGTGTGTACCGACGTTGAGCTCATTGAGAGGATTTTTTTCTGTCGTCGGCAAACAAGGTTGCAATCCTAATTATCCCCTGCTGCGCCTCTTCTGCTGAAAAAGTGACCGCTTCAAGGAAAAATGCCACCCACTGTTCCCAGTCACCCTTTGATCGGATATCAGTTAAGCACTGATAGTAGTACCTCTGATGCTGTTTCAGGTAGCCGGAAACGTAAAGCAGGGGTTCTTTCAGCAGCTGCCATTCTTCCAGCAGCATGGCTATCAGCAGACGGCCGATGCGCCCGTTGCCATCCAGGAAAGGGTGAATGGTTTCGAACTGCGCATGTACCAGTGCGATACGTACCAGAGGTGGCAGCGAGGGTTGCGGCTCATGTATGAATTTTTCCAGATCGGACAGTAGCTCACCTACCTCTTCCGGCGGGGGCGGTACATAGGAGGCGTTGCCCGGTCTCGTCCCGCCAATCCAGTTCTGTGTCGATCTCACTTCGCCCGGTTGTTTTACGGCTCCGCGGGCACCGGATAAAAGCACCTGATGCGCATTTTTCAGCAGGCGTACGCAAACCGGAAGGCCTGAGGGAGAGTTCATCTGATCGTGCACGAATTTATAAGCCCGCAGATAGTTAGTCACTTCCTCCACATCTTCAACGTTCGTCACTGAAAGCCCCGCTTCTTCATCGAAGATATCTGTTAACGTTGCCTGGGTTCCCTCCAGCTGTGAGGTGAGCAAAGCTTCCTTTCGGATAGCACTGTAAACAAGCCATTCGCTCGAGGAGACCAGGCCTGACATACCGGACAATCGGGCAAGCGACTTTTCCGCCTTTTCATTGAGTTCCTGATAAGAGACAGGATCGAGAACAGGTGCAGCAGGAGGCAAAGGTGCAGGTATAAATGCACGAACCGTTTCATCATAGCTGGCGGTTTCGGTAAATTGTCCTGACACACGTTTCATTAAAAAATCCTTTGATTACTACAGGTGTTATTAAAAATTATTTTAATTATGCCACGCCTTATTAAAGGATACTTTAATAACGACGAAGCTAAGGTAAATTTCTTTTAATACGATCACGGCTGTGGAGGTAGCCTGTAAGCGGGGTTCGGGAGTCAATGGAACGAAAACGTACGCTAAGCATCATGGCCTTCATTACCCAGTTTAAGCAGGTATGACAGGCAGTTTTGAGCGAAAGGCGAACATAAAAGATTTGGCTTATGCTGCTGCCCTTACTGGCAGAATTTTGACCCGAGATGCTCGAAAGTTGGCCTTTAGGACATAGTCGGGTTACCCGATAATCACTACAATTTATTATCGGGCCATAGTTGCCGTGGCTCTTACCGATTTTAAGAGCATTCGGGAGGACACGCTGTTCGATTCTGGCACATAGCGGCCCCCTATTTAACTGCTGAAAAAAGCACGTTACTGAGGGCCTGCTAATATTGTTGAATACCTAAGGCTCAGAATTCTTGACGAGTCGGACGTAGAACGATTTCATTAATATCAACATCTGCCGGTTGTTCAATGGCAAAAGCGATTGCGCGGGCAACAGAAGCTGCAGGTATAGCCTGTTTATAAAACTCCAGGACAGTTTCTGATGCCGTACCGGACGTTGAATACTTCAGATCACTTTCTACTGCGCCTGGCTCGATTGACGTCACGCGCACTTTATCTCCAACCTCTTGCCTTAAACCTTCTGAAATTGCCCTCACGGCAAATTTGGTGCCCGAATAGACCGTACCGCCGGGTGCAAATACCTTAATACCTGCGACTGAACTCAGATTAATGATGTGCCCACTCTCTTGTGCCAGGAAGCGAGGCAACACGGCAGCGATACCATAAAGTGTGCCTTTCAAGTTGACATCAATCATGGCGTCCCATTCGTCAGTATTGACCTCTGACATAGGGCGGATTGGCATCAGACCTGCATTGTTAATAAGAACGTCAAGTCTTCCAAAATCTCTTATAACGGCTGAAACTACGGACTCAACTTGATGCTTATCAGTAACATCGAGCGAATAACCTCTGACATTCCCACCGGCGCGGGTGATTTCCTCAATTACTTGCTCTGTTTTTGATTGTCTGCGTGCTGCGATTGCAACCTTAGCACCACGACTGGCAAGAAGTCGAGCAACCTCAGCACCGATCCCTGTATTACCGCCGGTGATTAAAATAACTTTATTTTCAATTCCATTGTTCATGATATGCCCCTTAAATTTTTTAACGCTGCGCGTTGTAAATCGGATAATCAGTAAAACCTTCACCCGCCCCGCCATACAGCGTGGTGGCGTTAAGATTGTTAAATGCCCAACCATTCGCAATGCGTTCAGGGAGATCAGGGTTGGCGATAAATGGACGACCAAATGCTATGAGATCAGCCAACTGTTCCTCGACCATCCGGGCACCACGTTCTGCTGTGTATCGACCGGCATAGATGATGCGTCCACTAAATATCGTGCGGATCTCACGGCGGAACGCTTCGGGCAAGTCCGGAGCATTTTCCCAATCGGCTTCGGCTATAGACACATAGGCAACACCGGCGTTTTCCAGGATTTTTACAGCTTCTACGTAGGTCTTATGCGGATCACTTTCAACCAAGCCGATATAGACGCGGTCTTCATCTGTGCTGGAAAATAAAGGCGTGAAGCGAACGCCCAGACGGTCTGCCCCTATTGCATTAGTGATAGCCTGAACAATTTCATCCAGAAACCGCAGTCGATTTTCAATAGAACCGCCGTATTCATCATTACGCTGGTTTGCATGCTCTGAAATGAACTGATTAACCAAATAGCCATTCGCAGCATGGATCTCGACCCCGTCAAAACCTGCATTGATGGCATTTTTCGCCGCCTGGGCATATAAATTCACGAGATCTTTAATTTCTGACCGAGTCAGTTCGCGGGGAATCGAAGGGATAACCAACGTGCCCGTACCTGGCCCTGTCTCAATAAAAGCCTTTGCTTGTTCAGCCTGAATCGCTGAAGGCGCAACGGGGGCACTTTCTTCTGGTTGCAGTGCAGAATGGGAAACGCGTCCCACATGCCAAAGTTGTGCAAAAATAATCCCCCTTCGGCATGGACCGCGCGGGTCACTTTTTCCAACCCTCAATTTGTTGCTCAGTATAAATTCCCGGTGTCCAGGCATAACCTTGTCCACGGGGCTCAATCTGAGTGCCTTCAGTGATCATGAAACCTGCACCCGCGCGTTGACGGTAATATTCGGCCATGAGATCGGTGGGTACATTACCGGGTTGTTCACTTCTTTGGCGCGTCAGTGGTGGGAATACAATGCGATTTTTAAGGGTATAAGGACCAAGCTTGGTTGGCTCGAATAAGGCTTTATGATTCATAAGGATTTTCCATGAGTGATCAGCGTAAGAGGTGACAGGTGGGCATCCTGTCACCTTAACTTCGTCAACAGTTATGCACCCAGCTGCTTAAGCAGCTGAGCCGCCGTCGCCGCCGAGGACGTTGGGTTTTGCCCGGTGATCAGCAGGCCGTCGCTGACCACATAAGAACTCCAGTCCGCCCCTTTCGAGTAAATCCCGCCTTTGGCAATCAGCTCGTCTTCTACCAGGAAAGGCACAATCTGCGTCAGGCCCACGGCTTCCTCTTCGCTGTTGGTAAAACCTGTGACCTTACGGCCTTCTACCAGCGGTTTTCCCTCCGGGGTTTTGACGTGGCGCAGCACGCCAGGCGCATGGCAGACCAGAGCGACGTGCTTGTCTGCCGCCAGGAATGCTTCGATAAGGGCGATGGAGTTTTTATCTTCGGCCAGGTCCCACAGAGGCCCGTGGCCACCCGGATAAAAAACGGCGTCGTAATCAGCTTGTGAAACGCTGTCGAGGCGAACCGTTGAAGCCAGGTGTGCTGTTGCTCCGGCGTCTGCCTCGAAGCGGTGGGTCTGCGCGGTCTGGAAGTCAGGCTCATTACTTTTTGGGTCTAACGGCGGGTTACCGCCTTTCGGTGAAGCCAGCGTAATTTCTGCGCCTGCATCTTTAAAGGCGTAGTAAGGTGCGGCCAGCTCTTCCAGCCAAAAGCCGGTCTGGCGGCCGGTGTCACCCAGTTTGTCGTGTGAGGTTAAGACCATAAGAATTTTCATGATTACTCTCCTGCATTTCAGATTGATTGTTTAATTAGACCGGTCGTCTATCCATTGCGGTTAATATTAGACCGGTCGTCTATAAAATAGGTGTAAAAAACGGCTCTATACTGATTGCCCCCTTGCTAGGGGGTAATATGAATAATTTTTCTTGTCGTGATCAGCGCTGAATCAAACGGGCCAGTATTTCGAACAATCTTGACCATTACGCTTGCACCAACCCAAAGCTGGTAGAGGCTTTCTGCCACAGTACGAGGTGTATCTTCAATCGTGAGAGACCCCTCGGCTACGCCCGTTTCTAACGCTTCGGCCAGACGCGAGATTATCCCTGAAGTGCCTGCCTCTAGCGTTAAGCGCATCGTGTCCGAAAGATCGGCAACTTCAGCACCTAGTTTCACGGCAAGACACTTACCCTGACACTCAGAGAACGACTGAGATTCTCGCCACTGCTGCCAGTAGTTCATCAGTCGCTGAGCCATATTGAGACCTGGCTGGCTCAGTGTCCTGTCGATATCGGCTAGATAATCATCAAAATAGTGTGCCAGCATATCTACGCCAAAAGCTTCTTTCGAACTAAAGTAGTGATAGAAAGAGCCTTTAGGCACACCAGCATCTTTGAGTATTTCATTCAATCCGACCGCAGAAAATCCTTTACCAGCCATAATACGCTGACCTGTCGCAAGAATGTGCTCGCGGATTTCATTGTTATGTAGTTGAGATGTAGTATTCATATGTTTAATCTACCAAGAACTAGACCAGTCGTCTATAGGTAAGTTAAAAGCATTCCATTTTGCTAAAGCTTATTTGTAGATTTCAGCAGTACCGTACAGATGGTTATCGCCACCGGCCGAAATAATACGGTAAGACGTTGCACCATGTTCAGTCGCTTTCGCCGCCAGTTTGTCCTGCAGGTCGCTCAAATTAGTTCCGACAGCTGAAGCGTTGATCACCCCTATACTTTGCCCCTTCACAGGTACAGCGTTAACTTCGGTCGCGGCAACAGTGGCAAAAGAAGCGGCAGTTAGTACGATTACGGCAAAGGCTTTAGTTACGTTTTTCATGGTTATATCCTCATTAAATTATTTTTAAGCACACTTTAAGCGTGGGTAAGTGGGTATATTTTTAGGCACTGAATTTTTTTAAAAATTCGTTCAAGACCTGGAAAAACGGGTGTAAATGGGGCCTTGTATGTCCCCTATCGCTTTACTCTTCAATGAATCGCAGCAGGTCTTCATTAATCGTCCCGGCTTGGGTGATTGTCATTCCGTGGCCAAATCCTGCATAGACCTTGAGCTGCGCATCTTTGACAAGTTGCGCGGACAGAATGGCAGAGTCGGCCAGCGGAACGATCTGATCGTCATCACCGTGCATGATCAGGGTTGGCACATCGATTTTCTTAAGGTCATCAGTGAAATCAACCTCAGAGAACTGTTTGATACAGTCATATTGACCTTTGATCCCACCCTGCATACCCTGCATACCCTGCATACCCTGAAGCCAGAAGCTTTCTCTCACACCATCAGAAGGCGTCTCTGACGAACGGTTATAGTTGAAAAACGGCGTGGTCAGATCCTTGTAGAACTGAGAACGGTCTTTTTCGACCGCAGCACGGATGCCATCAAACACTTCCATAGGCAGACCACCAGGGTTTTTCTCACTCTGCAGCATAATCGGAGGTACTGCGCCGATAAGTACTGCTTTGCTGACGCGTGCCGAGCCATACGTACCGATATAGCGTGCGACTTCCCCACCGCCAGTAGAGTGTCCAATCAGAACAACATCGTTGAGATCTAACTGTTCGATGAGTGATGATAAATCTTCAGCGTAGGTATCCATATCATTGCCGTCCCACGTCTGACTCGAGTTGCCATGGCTGCGGCGATCGTGAGCTATTACACGGAACCCCTGCTGACCGAAGAACAACATTTGCGCATCCCATGCATCACTTGATAATGGCCAGCCGTGGGAGAAAATAATGGTTTGTCCCTTGCCAAAGTCTTTATATGCAATCTTAGAACCGTCTTTTACCTGAATAGTTTTCATCTCTTTATTCTCTTTTCTGTTGGCGACGCCTCATGGGCGGAGCATTTGATTTAGAAGTCTTTTTTCTTATATTTGCTTTTACACTTGGCAATCATTCAAAGAATGACTGGCCAATAAAGCATTTAACTAATGTTTACTGAGATAAACTTTGCGCCGCTTTTTCGATCAGGGTCGCAATTTTTTCCGGCTGCGATGCGTAAATGGCATGGTTGCCTTTCAATTCAGTGATGGTGCTGTTCTACCAAGGCAAACACAGTCCGTATCCGCATACCATGAACTGGCTGCAGCTGTTCAGCGAACCTGAGCGGGCAGAGGAACTCTACAACGGTCACTTTCCGCTGGTTGACGTAACCGTCATACCGGGAAGAAATTATGAATCACCGCAGCATGGCAGCCCTGACCCTGCTGCAGAAGCTTATCCGCCAGCGCGACCTGAATGTGTTTCTCGACCAACTGGTCACGCTGATGCTGACCGAATTTATGACCGGACAGCAGGTCATGGCGCTGGTAAACTATATGCTGCAGGCCGGTGAAACGCCGGATGCGGAAGCCATTATTCGTGAACTGGCACAGCGAGTGCCGCAGCATGAGACAAACTGATGACCCTTGCACAACAGCTTGAGCAAAAAGGCATGGAGAAAGGTATTGAAAAAGGGCGTTAGCTTGGCGAGCTTGAAGCCAGCCTGAAAATTGCCCGCAACCTGCTGGAAAACGGTATGAACAGAATGTCAGTTATGCAAATGACCGGTTTGTCTGAAGAAGATTTGAAGCAAATGCATCACTAAGTACCGGCAAAATTCCTGCTCAGTTCGGGGCGGGTAAATTATTAACTGTAGAGTGAGCAGACTTATCCACAGAAAAAGTGGACAGCCTGTGTGCAAACGGGTACAAATTCCTGGCAAAGGCCAATTCCTGCGTGATGAGTGTCATCCTGATTCGAAAAGACGTGGTGACATTTTTGACTGTTTAATTCTAAAAAGCTCATACTAATCAGAGCTGTTCAAACGGTCATCATGGCACCCCTGTCCTCTTTCTTCGCCTCACAGTTGGCTTATTTACCAGCAGCATCACTCTTCTCTGGATCTACCGGCGGTGCTGTATCGGATTCATCTTCGAATCTGACAACAGTCCCTTTTTCGGCACGTCATATAAGCAAATAAAATCGCATTACGCGGCTGAATCGGGCAAATACATACACATTAAAAATTTAGCTTGTCAGCTGCCCTGCGTAAACGCTCATCACCCCGCCGGTCGTACTTCTGTGTGGTGGTGACGCTGGCATGGCCCATCGCATCGCGGACTGTTATCAGGTCTTCGCCGTTATCCAGCATCATGGAAGCGAACGTGCGGCGTAAATCGTGCGGTGCGCATTCATCGATTCCACTTTGAGTACGTCGCTCATTGAGGATGTGGTACACCGCCTGCGGCGTCATGCGCTCATCAGTGACACTGTCACCGGCGCGTATGCGGGTAAACAGCGGCCCGTCCTGCTCGCCGCGAACCGTCTCCGTCCAAGTATAGATGCGCTGCCAGACCGTCGCCGGCATAAAAGCCAGTCGCTCTTTATTTCCCTTACCGCGTACCAGCAGCGCCTGCTCCTGAGGCAGAATGCTGGCGTAATCCAGGTCAATCACTTCTGAACGGCGCAGGCCGCAGCCGAGCATTACCGCCAGCATGGCCGCATCGCGTGGGCCTCTGCAGGCGGAGTCCTCTTCACAGCAGCGGAACAACGCATGAATTTCTTCCGTGGAAAGCGCACGACCACGGGCCAGCCGGCTTCCCTTACCGCCCGTACTGCCTGAATTTGCTGATAACTCTCCGTATCTGTCTGCTTCATCATCCACGCCTCGCGGGCGGTGCCTTTCAGCGCAGAAAGATAGGTGTTGATAGTCGCAGGCGCCCGGCCGCTGGCCGCGAGCATTTCCAGCAGGCCGCGAACGTGGTGACGGCGCAGGCTGCCCCAGGCGCAGCTTTGCATGGAGCTGAAACCGAGCATTCCCGCCACGATATTCAGAAAAGAACGCATCGTCTTTCTGCTGGCAGAGGATGACAGGCCGATAAGGTAAGCCTGCGCCGGGTTCAGAGGCTGGCTGCCGTTTATCGCGGCCAGAGCAGACGCATCCTGTTCTTCAAAAGAAGAAAGATGCAGCGCGCGCGGCAAAAAATGGCCATCAGCCGGGTCAGTCATGTGATTCCTTATCGCCGTAAGTGAAGCCGCCGTAACGGCGCGCTGTGCTGAAATCTGGCGGGAATTATCCCCTGATGCAACGGTTTCCGTAAAGCTACTTTTTCAAATAGACATTTTAATAAGTAGGAAGAGAGCCAGGTGATTCTGCTGATAGAGTTTAAAGATGTCGCTCAAAAATCTGGCTAAAATACAGTTAGTCAGTAACATTGATACGAAGAAATTCCAAAATTTTGTAGTTCGCATCGAAAGAATAGTTTTATCGATTAATTAAGTTATAAAAAACCTTAAGTGTCTACCCAGTAAAGTCTAAAAACCATATTGTCTTGAGAACCAGTTTTAACGAGCTTTTGATAGGATAAGTGCATAGAACACGTTAATTTGGGAGTTTTATCATTATGGCTATGTCTTTTCTGACCTCATTACCCTCATTAATTGAATATGTTAAGGCCAACTATGAGTCATTCATCCTTCAACATTACAGGTTAGATCATGGGGGTCTTTTTCATGATAATAAGAGGTTTTATGCGGTAGTAAGAAACCTTCAAGAGTCAGGCATGTCGCTTCAGGAGGTAAATGCGTTATATAATTATCACTACAAAACAATGGGGGTTCCGGGACCGCTTTTTGTCGAAAATGAAAGTAAAGATTTCATAAGAATAAACCTGAGAAACCATTATGAAAGAATTAATCTTTTTGGTCAGTCTTTTAATATCTCAGACTTTAACAACAAAATCAACATGGCTATGCCATCGGAAAGGCATCCCTTTAATGTAAGAATCAGCTGGGCGGACAATACTATTAAATTTACTTTTAAAAACCGCGTGTCCGAATCAGATTTTCAGAATGTTATTTTGATCTGTGAAGGGCTGGGTTATTATGGTTATTCATATGAAAATTACACCGATAAAAACTTTCCAGAATATAATTTTGATGTCCAAGTGGCCAGAAATACATCCGGTAACTTAACGCTTATTTCCGGTGGATATTTGCAAAACAAATTTCCTCGTGAAATAGTGGAAAAATATGAAGAAGATCAAGATTTCTGGTCTCAGAATAAATTTTCAGTCTTTTCTGATGTATTAATGACCCGTGAAGAATGCTTGCCGGATGCTTTTAAAAAAACAACCAGCAGCTGCTTCGTTGATGCAACGGTGTTTCAAAGAAACAACATTCGAGAGTATCTTTCACTCTACGAAATTGTCATTATCGCCGTTCCAATTACTGATGCACCAAACTATCAAAGTTTTTACGAAACCTTCAGGCTCACCAGATCTGAGTTACTTGAACTTGTCAGAAGAGGGAGGGTTAAATTCGTCGCCTTTCAAAATATTCACAGATATGATACTGATTTCCTAGCCGATGTGCTTTCGACTGACTCCAACTGTATTCTTTTTCCCGACGATTGACTTCTGCCTCTCTGATTGAGATCAGAAAGAAGACTGGTTTGTTTGGGTATTCATTTGATAGTGAAATGCAGTACCAGTTGCAGAAAAGTTGCTGGAATTCTGGCGTTGGTGCCCTGAAGGTTTTGGCGGATTCCTTATCACATAAGGCCTCTTACCTAGAATATATACTTGATCAAAAAGGAGCGATGGGTCTGAGTGAGTTCGGCGCAGGGAATTTTGCAGGCAATATTTATAAATCCCGAGGTAAAGATCTCTTTATAGAGCTGACATCCAGCGCCATGAGCTTTGAATTTGCACAGGGTCTAAATGCGCATCATTTCCCTTTCGACAATTCGGGTTATTCTGAAGTTAACGCATGCAAAATAATTAATGGAATATATAACGGCGTACAGGCATCAAATTATCAACTCAGAGAGTCCGAGGTGGGGATATTACTTAATAATGTGTTGACCATCAGTAATGATATGAACGTTCTTGAACTAGACGATGTTATGACAGAACATGGTCGAAAAAAATCCCTGAAATATTATCGAGATTCGCCGGGTTGTCGGAAGAAGAGCTTGCAATAGAAATTTACAACCTCAACAAAGAGATAAAAAATATTGAAAAAAGAGCAGAGCGTGTAGCTGGCATGGATATTTCCGGCCTGATCCCAAATGCCGCTGGAGCATTGATGGAATATAAAGGAATACCTGGCGGTGCTTATGTGGCATTGTTACCATGGGTTCTTAAATGTCTGCAAATTCCCCTCAAATTTCTGGACGCCTACGACAGTAAGGTTCTGGATAATTTAATGCAGTTAACTCGTGGGGCTTCTTCCAGTACCCTTCTTATCCATAAGATTCGTAAAGACATTCAATGAGCCAAAGTGATAATGTCCTGTAACTTTGTCTGTTCGCCCGTGCTGTTCCGGCACGGGTCATCCGGCATGACTCATAACTTAACTGCATCTATTAACGGGGAACTTGCCGTGTGTTTGCTTTCCCTTATAGGCGGATCCTGCGCTGCCGGGCCGGGCATTTTGCCTGAGGCACTATATGATGTACCCGAATTGTCATTCTGGGTCTGTATTTAGTGTTTTCTTCTCTGTCTCCGATCGTGCCCGGATCCCGGGTCGATCCTAATGATGTCCGTTTTTGGGAAATAAACAGGAAACCCGGACATTTTGTCTTTTCGGCGGATCCGGCTTTCAGGTATTTTTTCCGGTAGCCAAACGCGGGCGGGCGGGGGAAAATTTTCCCACCAATCCGCTGGCCGGACAGAAAACCGCCGAAACAGGGCGAAACGTCGCTCCTTAAAATCTGGCGATAAAGGGGCCCGCAAACTTTCACAAAATTCACGCAGCGACGCCTGTTGACACGGGCGTGACGATAACAGAGGTAAACATGCCCGCCGGACTGCCGGAACGACTTCACGCGGGCGCGCGCGTGCCCGCTATGAACCTGCCGCAGGCAATGCGGCTCAGACGGATGGCGCTGCACGACGGCCGGCTGCCGCGCTACCTGCTGGCGCCCGAGGTGGCCGCGCTTTTCTCCTACATTCCCGACCTGCAGCGCGCAAGCCTGGTGAACCTGATGTGGAACACCGGCGCGCGCATCAACGAGGCGCTGGCGCTGACGCCGGCCGATTTCGTGCTGGACGACGGCTGCCAGCCCTACGTGGTGCTCAAAACCCTCAAGCAGCGCAGCCGCGGGCGGGGAAGGCCGCGCAAGGATGAAAATCAGGTGCCGGAGCGCATCGTGCCGCTGACCGACAAGCGGTTTCTGTCGCAGCTGCACCAGCACATGGCCACCTTCCGGCCGAAGCGCCACTATCCGCTGTGGCCGGTCATCGACCGCACGGCCAAGCGCGGGCTGAACGAGGCGGTGGCGGAGGCGGAGCGTGACGGCGTTACCTTTCCGCTGACCGTCTGCCCCAGCATTCATTTGCAATGCGCCTGTTCTACAGCCACACGCACAAGAAGGCCCTGATGGGGCACAAAAAGGAGGAGACCACTGATATCTGCGTGCAGGTGTTTGCGCTGGACGTGGCGGCGGACAACCAGATGCAGTTTTCCTGGGAGGCGGGCGACGCGCGGCAGTTGCTGATGGAGTCAGTGCGAAACACATAAGTTAATCTTGACATTCAATCCCGCTTCGCTAGGCTGCTTGTTTCTTAACTGCACGCATGGAGGCGGGTATGGACACGCTGAAAAGATTCTTTGAGCTGACAGAGAAGGCACTGGCCGTTCTTACAAAAGTTTCGTTCCTGATGGGCGGGGCGATATTGCTGATTTATTGTGGCCGCTACGGCGGCTTTCCTGACGGTCTGACGATAGGCGATACGTTACGCATTTTCCTGACCGTCACGGTTTTTTCTGTAGGCACGCTGGTAACCTACTTTTTCCTGATGTGCCTCGGCGTGGCTATGTGGTATCTGCTATTCAGATTGTCACGGCTGAATCGCACATCCCGCGGCTTTTCCAGGCTTGAGGCGCTGATGCGCGAGGCCCGACGCAGAAAAACCGTATTGCGTTACGGCCACTCTGAATTCTGCCGGAACTATAAACGCAGGCGACCGATCCTCTATCACTACAGATTTCCATCGTTTACTCCCATGTTTTATCTGATGTCAGTACTGACTGTACTTGGGATGCTGACGATGGTCCACGAAGACCACGCCCTGTGGTATATAAAACTTATCTGTGCGTCACTCTACCTGGGTGCCTGGTACATCCTGATTGACCTGAACCGCCAGCGGGGTGCACAGATGGATCTGATTTTCAGTGATCAGCAAACGCCCGTTAAGCTAAGGTCGGAAATACGGCTGGTGAATACCCTGGGCACGGCCTTTATTTTTATTAGCGTCACCTTTTATCTGGGTCTGTTTGATGCCACGGCCAACCAGACCATGCGGCTGCTGGGTATTCGTCACGATCATGCGACCGTGTACTTGCAGGAAACCTGGAGTAACGTGCTGGCTGAGCACGGTATTACAGGAAGCAAAACTAACTATAAACCTTATGCCTCACGTTATGAGGACGTGACTGTGGCCATCTCCTCGTTTGGGTCTTCGGTGGCACTTGAATTTCATGGTAATGGGAAGACACAGATGCTTCGCGTGCCGGCCACGGAGATACTTATCGATCCGCTGCCCCGTTCAGAAGAAGATAAAAATGCTGGCCGCAAGAAAGAAAATTAACATGCCCGGCATCCGGGCCTTTATCAGTGACGTCACCGTGCCTTGTAAAATTCATCCTGAATAAAATCAATAAACTCGCTGCCCTGACTTCCGCGGCGAAACTCACGCTGCTTTTCAAAGTCCAGGTCGGGAAGAAAGTGAATTATCTGGTCATCACGGTAGAGCTTCAGGGGTGAATAGAAAGAGAGTGACTTCTCTTTCATCAGCAGTTCCGCCACGCTGACCGCCCCACCAACCAGCACGTCGCAGAGCTGTACGGCCGGACTGTCGCGGGAGTCCACCTGGTACACTTCTTCAAGCTTGAGCGGGAACCGTATACGGGCAATGTCTGAATGCCTGAATTCTGCCGGTGTCTGACAGCCAATCAGGAAAGAAAGATGTTCATGATATCGCTTGAGATTCTCCGAACGGTCGTGTTCAATGCGGTAGCGTTGTGAAGACATGAGCTCAGTGCGCGTAATGACTGACTGCAGAAGCGTAAAGGATGCGTCTGTCGATACATCCGGATCAAGGATGGCATCGATGCAGTCAGGGTGAGCAAGCGCCATCGGTCCCAGAAATTCCGGCAGCTGGTGCCAGTCAACCTCACGGATGCGGGCTGTCAGCGCATTCACCGCCTCTGGCGTTTTTCCCTCATGGCCCGCTGAAATGCCTGCAGGATGGTGTCAAAGTCTCTGCCAAAATAACCGGGACCAAGGTAATAAGCCAGGGAGGCCATCGACAGATTTCCGCCATCCTCGTAAAGGTTAACGCCCAGATCGTAATAGAAGGGTTCAACCGCGTAATCGATAAACATCAGTATCAGCATGAAACTCTTATTGGCCACGCAGGTCACGCTCGAAAAATTCTGCAGGATGTCCCGCTGCAGGTTGTATAGCGGCTTCTGGTTCCCAGGGCGCCTCTTCAGCGAGCTGTACTTGAGTTCGGGCGCCTGAAGCTTGGGAAAATGCTCTCGTATCAGAAGGGCTGCATCACCCTGGCTTATCATCACCGCAGTTGCGCCCTGCCAGGGCTGAGATTTCTGCAGCAGGTCGAAGCCGGTATAGCCAGACTCATCCATTGAAAATGTGTTCACTCTCATACCCCTCTTTATCGTTGGCAGGTTCAATCCTGCATCAGAGTTCTGGTGTCTTCAGTCTATGGGGATGGATACAACGGTGACCGGGAAAAAACCGTCACGGATTTGGCTCCCCGTGAAAGCGCAACGTAAAGATCATTTGTACTCATGCTGCCCGCATCAAGAATCATAGCGTGATCGCATTCCAGTCCCTTCAGCAGCAGGGTCGAGCCTATGGCCCGGAGTGGGATGCGCTGGTCGCCACGATACCGGCGCTGTTCTCTGATGGATGATGCACAGTCTGCCAGGCTTCTTCCTGGAGTGCTGACGCTGAGAGAGAAGGTATCTTTAAGCGCGTAGAAAGCCCTCCGGCGGTACACCTTCACGCCCGGCTTTTCTTCCAAAGCACACAAAGCTGCCAGCAGAGCAGTACGTGTTTGAGCGGCTGAAAGTGTCATTAATGCCGCTTCGACGGTGGAGGGTGGCGTTCTGTTTCGTCCGGCCTGAATCGAAGACATTCGGCTCAGCGTCGACGTTGCCTCCACGTTTGTCATTAATTCTGCGGCTGCCGCAAGCAGCATGCTCACAAGGTTCCCCTCCCCGGCATTGTCTAAGGACCTCGCTATACGGATCACATCTCTGAGCTCTACGGGTTCAACCACATCCAGGCCGTTGAGTCGCAATGCAAATTTGTGCCTTGTATCGGGCCGCCGGGAATCCCCAGAATCAGAACGGACCCGGCCTCGTTCTGACGCACCAGTCGGTAAAACTCCTGCTGTTGCATCTGCAGATCGTTTGCAGCCACGCCGGTGAGTTGGCGGAAATTAACGTGCGCCGGGCAGGAATCCAGTTGTATTGCCTGCCCGCTGTGCAGGGCACTCTGGCATGCGAGTAGCCACTCTCCCAGTGCCGGTGTTCGTGCATTGTTCCAGCGCCAAGGCGTCCGCAGCATATCCAGCGGAGGAAAGCAGTTCATTACCTGGTTATCCCAGTCAGGCATGGGGCCGCTAAAGCTGAAAATGCACTGCATGGGATCGCCGAATGTCACCGTAGGGAGTATTTCAGCCAGGGCATACACAAGTTCATGCTGCACCGTATTACAGTCCTGGTATTCGTCTACCAGCAGGCGGGAGTAAGAGGCCTGAATAATGTCAGTTATGTTGCCTGCGCGCAGCAGCGTAAGGATGTGCTGGCGAAGAGAATTGTAGTAGAGGGAGCCGTTTTCCGGCGGCACGTCTGTCGGGCAGAGCTCCGGAAAGCTGGTGGCCAACCTGACAGCCCATCCATCAAGTGTTGTGACTACGTAATGGGTGCCCGGGACGGCCAGGGACGTAAGGCGTTTTTTCAGCGCTGTGACGCCAGCGGTGGTATGCGTAAGAACAAGATAACGTTTTGCGGGTTTCACTCGCAGTACGTCCGCAATCAGATGTGTTTTCCCGCATCCGGCGGGAGCGACAATCATTCCTCTGCGTGCGCCCAGCACGGCCTCCACCGTCACCGGCGGTCTCCGTTAATCTGTCCCCAGGCATACAGCGAATTGATCTGTTTCCTGAATTCTTCGCCAAAAGCCGCATAGTGCGGGCCTACAACATGTAGCCCCAGTAGCTCAGCTGCACTGATGGATTTAAACCACTTATATTTACCCGCTGCGTTCGCCAGAGGTTGGCGCATATTATCGGCAGGGTTAGTAGTACAACTCAGAAGGGTATGCTGCTGGCCTGAATGATTAAGGATGTGCTGATTAACCTGCTGCTCTCCAAAATTTTGTGCAGCCAGATTCAGAATTACGGGAATAGCTTCCAGAGGACAGCTGGCGAAGAGTGCGTCTTCCGTCGAGTACCCATTGCCCCATTCAAATACTGTAACACCACTCTGCTGGCAAAGAAGGGTCTGCTGCTGGTGGGCGAAATCAGGAATGTCGGAATCTTTCAGCAGCGCCGTGTTATAACCAAGGCGCGCAAAAACCGAAGCCCGCCTGAAATATTTACCCCCTCCGTCACCGTCAGTAGTATAAACCCCTCTGTCCTGGAAGCCTGGAGCATCCAAGGAAAGCCAGAGCAAATCCAGTCCCCGAACGAGACCAACTTCGGTTCTGCCTTCACCGACAATGACCGCTTTGCTGAAAAACGCTTCAGCACAGGCTCGCAGCGTGGCTTGTTCATCTTCACCACTGCCCCAGGGGTAAAACGACATGAGAGGGCGTGGGTTGTGCCGGAGCCGGAATATCGGGGATCGTTCGGAGCACGTTCAGCTGAGATGATTGCAGTTCCCGTAGAACAAAAGGTGAGTGGGTGGTAATGAAGACCTGTCCGGAAGGCTGGTCATCTTTAGAACCCAGAACCTGAAGAAGTCGGCTGATACGATAGGGTTCAAGACCATACTCAACCTCATCTACCAGAAATAAGCCGGACAGGCCAGCAGCCTTTTGTAGTCCGCTGATAAGTAGGCGCGATGACCCCGTTCCGAGCATGCGAAGCGGTATGCCATCGGGAGTATGAAGGCTGATCGCGCCGTTAGAAAGCGATACTCCGTTGACGTCCAGCATCGCTTTCAACTGATCCAGCGGAACGCCCAGATTATTGCCGATAGTCTGAACCTGTGTCAGCAGTTCTTCCAACTGGGGAAGAGGCTGGGCGGCAAAGTCCTGGCGTGCGCCCCTGCTGAGTTCTGCTAGAGTGGTCGTAACATTTAGCGTTTCAGCAGAGAATTTATTGAGTATGGAACGGTTTCCCCAGGCCAGGTGATGATGACCGGTAACACCCAACCGTGCGGGAGCAAGTAGCTCACGGTGCCGCAACTGTAGCCGCTTTTCAAGTCCTTCCTGAGCGGCTCGCATCGAATACAGACACTAGTCAGGATCAAGATCTTCAGATATCGTCAGCTTAAGGGTAAGCACCACCTCGTCAGTCGGCAAAGGTTCATCGTTGATCTGGTGGGTAGCCGCGTTAAAACCGCGCAAATAACGCCCGTTCGTCTCAAGGTTTTTGAGGTCGTCATCCAGTGCGCCAAGGGTAACCATGATCTGTATAGGATTGGCGGTATTTGAGTCATGGAAATCGGCATCACTGAATGCGTATGTCCTTCTGGCCCCCAGTACCAAATCTATGGCATCAAGAAAGGTCGATTTTCCAGAATCTCCCGGGCCGATCAAACAGTTCAGGCCCGGCTCCGGATACCATTCCGCATACCTGACCGACCGGAAATTCTCAATTTGCAGATTTCTTATGATTGCCACGGAAATTTCCTTGATTGTAAGAGCAAAGCGTCCCTTACTGTTGTACCTCGATGCGGGCAAGTTAGCTTTCAAAAAAGGCTTATTTAACATAACAAATAGCTAAATTTAGTGCGGATAATCGTTGTTATGTTAAATTATGTTTATAGCACTCCTTATTATTAAGCCTGACGCCCCCTGCTATCTACGCAGATCTCTTGTTTTATCATCTATTAGTCAAATGGATTTGAATACTCCATAACCTTATTAGGAACGTTGTAATTTAATTCTGTATATATATTTTATCTGTGGGAATTGTCAATTTTGTGGTATTGATATTTTTGTTACTGAAGCGTAATAATGTGTTTTTACCTGGCCCGGTATAAAGCACATCAACTTTTTCGAATTTTAGATACTCTTTACCCATAGGGCTGGCTTCTCCATTAACACCTGCTTCCACCACAAAGTTGGTATAAGGGGTTGCTATGTGTACGGTCACATTATCCTGTCTGATTTGCATAAGTCGCATTGCTCCCGTCGACATTGTTGGCATTATTCCTCCTATAAATATAGGAGAAAACAAAAGTACTGAAAGATAGATTGTTTTTAGTCTTTTTTTGTTAACGCTTAACGGGCCGGAGTTTGAAAATTCCTCCTCTCTTATTTCCCAATATGAGCTAACGCTGTGTGCGCAAAGCCATGCTAAGAATGTTAAAATTATAAATGATGTAATCGTATTCAATAAGTTATCAGTGAGCGATATTTTTAAAATATAAAACCATCCTAATAGAGCAGGAATCCAAATTACTCCTTCAGTCTTCTTTGGAATCAAAGTAAACTGGTCGTCTTCTGATTTGTTTTCTTTTCTGAGTTTTGTATATATTTTTTTGCAACTAACAGCAACCCTCTCAACTTAAATCCTACACAGCTGAAAAGAGTGGTGATAAGTATGTCGATGAAGCCAAAAGTGATGGCTACCCCAATGAACAGCAATCCATCACCAATGCTCAGATCATAAGGGAAAAAACCAATCGTATAATAATAGGACATCATAACTAAGCCTCCTATTATCAAACTGATTCTAAATATCATTTTGAAAAGTTCATTAATCTTCTCAAGATCATCTTTTGAAATAGTACCCAGCATTATTTTCCCTGAAATTATATTGTGGATAGGCTACTTGGTTGTTATCTGCTTCTCTGCATCAGACATGTAAGGCTCAACGTTTGCAAGTAAACAGTGATTAGTGGATGGATCTTCTCCACTCTCTCGAATCCATCCTGCACGGGTTAAAAGTCCGTCAACAGCGGATAAATTAGCGGTAATGCGTACAGCTAGAGCTTTTATTTGTTTACCTTCACTGTTAAATGCTGAATCTAGGTCTGATTTCCGAAAATAAATCCCCGGCACTGTTTCACTTATCTTGACGGCGTGTTTACCCTTCCATTCCGTCTCCGTCAGTACGCCATAGTTAATGCCGGTGAGTTTGATGGCGTGAATAACATGTTGTAAGCGGAACAGGTCATTTTGCTCAAGTAAATCACCCCTGCTAGCTCTCCATAGATACTCAAGTTTGCCTGGAAGGTCGGCCCTGAGGCCCTTTTCACGCCCTTCAGTAAGCAACCACTTGATATCTGATGCCAGTTCCTTCCGAAACAGGCGTTTTTTTCCGCAATCGCGAGCCAGATTTTCCTGCGCAGGTGAGCTTAAAACTCCATCCCTACGGGCCATGCGGAGTGCTACAAGCCCACACCACGCTAGATGATCGACGTAAAGGTTTTGCGAACTCATGAATTTTTACCAGTAGCTTTTGTAATCAACGCCCAATATTGTGCACTTAATTATCAGTGAGTTACAAGGGATGACTTAGCTCATTTACTCATTAAAAATCGGCCACTCGATGTTTAATCTCGAATAATGAGCAGGGTTCAGTTAGTGGAGGCGCGGGTGCCGGCAATTTTTTCTGAAAATTTTGAGCGTTGTGAAAGATAACTTATCGGATACTCCATCCGACAAAGGCTCAGAGGGACCCTTGGGGATTGTACAAACCCTGGATAATCTCTCCTGAAATTTAATTTTTTAAATGAGTAAAAATATGAAAAGTGCAATTAATATGGCAAAAGTATCGGAAAAAAATCTGGGAAACAATGTGTTAGAACAAATTAAGTTGCAGGTATCGAAAGACACCATTAAGCTCATCGAATCTGATATACAGGTGGCTGCCAGTCTTGGCATGAAGAACTGTGAACGTCACATCCATGGATCAGTCCACGAAACCGTCATTCAGGAAATTCGTGACAATGGGTACACCGTCCAGATAATCGGCATTGATCCTGCCGCAGGCAGCGCACACATTAAACTTTCCTGGTAACGGGATCCTCAGGGTTTCTTTCCCAGCACAGTGGTGAATGTCTGATTGGCCATTAACCATTGTGCTGTAACCGGGCATCTTAGCATGACCAGATCGACAATTTTCTGGTAGTCCATCAGCAGATTTCGGTTAAAAATAGGCTCATGGTGGGCTATGCGGTTGCGCAGTTCCCGTATTGCATCCAGCTCATCATGGATATGGATCCTTTTCTGCTGGTTTGGCTGTTGCGCGCCCAGGTTTGGGAAAATACGTTGAATATGAGGATCCCATATACGGCCAAAGTGCCTGTTTGAGAACATGTTTTGCCAGAAAAAAACGTAAGATCCGGGATTACCTTTCCCGTATTCGGATGTCTGTTTCTTGTGGCAATGAGCTCATTTTTCCGCTGTTGAGGCAGGCTTCGCTCAAAGGAAGGGTTCCATGGCCAGTTCTGCTGATAAACTGTGGTGAGTGCATCAGAAACCGCATTGCGTATAACGATTTCGCAGAGGTGAAGCGGCCCCAGAAGCGCGCCTGAGATTTCTGCATTCCACGCATATAAATCGAGCGCAGACTTACCACCCGCAACTACCGCGAGGTCGTAAGTGGACATGCGAGCGGTTGAAAGCGCGTCCCGAATTCTCTGGATGTCTTGGGGAGTCATGTTTGACACGTATTTTCCTTAGGTATACCATAGTTCCTGAGTGCCACGGGTCTAGCGGGCGAAAGCCTCCCCCGGGACAAAAGAATGCAGTAATAATTAAACCCGCCTCGCGGGTTTTTTTATGCCCTGGTTTTGGTCAAACCGCCTTTACGGGTCACCTTCTTCTTCATTTCGCTTGCCTCAATAATTTCGGGCGCCAGCTTTTTCAGCTTTTCGACTAAACCAGACAGATCGTATTCATTACTGAGCTTTCCCTTATGCGCAGCCTGCCGGTAGATACGCTGAATCAGACCTGCCTCTTCGAGCTCTGCGATGTACCGCTGAACCTGTCTGGGGCTGATACCCAGCCTTTCGCTGAGCAGTTGTTTACTCGGGTAAGGCTTCCTCTCTGCGCTCCACCAGAAATCGGCTAATTGCAGGAGCACGGCAAGCTGTGTAGGGTTGAGGCCGATTCGTTGCTGACAGCGAAGCAAAATAGAAGGAATCAGGCAAAAGCCTGTCTTCATGACGGTTGCCCCCACTTTGCATCAGCTATGCGCGCAGAGCTTCTTGCCGCTTTTAATACGGGGGCTTCATCATCACTTTCAGTTGCAGCGGCGGTGGTCGTCATCGGAAATCTCTGCTAGTTTCAATATCACTAATTTATACTTAATTCTCTGGGTGTTGCAATCAAATGCATAAGTCATATTTGTCACCAGGTGACAGGACAGTTTCACCCCTTCCCTCCGGTCTCAGATGTCCTCTGAATAATAATAACCTCCAACCAGTACAACTCGAATGATACCAACGAGGATAATTCTGTACGGGTCGTGGATGTCCACTGGGGAGGTGAAAAATTTCTGATGTCCTTTTCGTAGCCACTGATTACACAGAGCGTTTCTTTGCGGAATTACCCCTGACTCACGAACCAAATGTCTTTTTAAAGCCCGGAGGCGCTCACGACGCACTACAGGAACGCATAAGGCGCTTTTCACCTCCATCCGAACATCCTCTTGCCCGACCGCTGTTTAAGCAGCGGCTTTTCAGGCGCACCTGACCTGGATGGTCGGAGACAAAAGAAAGCACTCGCGGCACTACCCACAGCGACCCCAAACTGACTAGTTACAACAATCATTTATCAGCCACCACTTATCCGGCCCTCCGGGCCGGGCGGCGGGGGCTGTTCAGTGGGGGCAGCCGGGCTTCAGGTATGGTGCGGGTCTTGTTGGAGATGGGCGTGGGGGTTCAGGTGGGGCTCGGATAAGGGGTTAAAGGGAAGTATTACTGAATGATGTAACTAGTTCGTGTTGCCCACTGGCAAGAACTACTATCCTACATAGAGTGAGTCATTTATTCATACTGCAATCCATTGGTTACACTCCGTAAAAATTATCATGACGAATGTAAGCATGCCCGACGTCCTGGATTCATACGAAATGTTTAGCGCTGCTGCTTTTAATCATCGATGATATTTAGGTTATGACAATAACTTCCATAACATAAAGATGATGGCATACAGGGATTTCAGGAGAGGTTTACTCTGTAACATTTGGATTTAGTCCAAAGCCATAAGTTAAATAATTGAAGTTCTGGCTCCGATTAATTCAATCTGTCAACTATTAGCGACTGCGTGCATTAAGTCATTTATTAGCAGAACGTTGCTCATCGATGCTTGTTTAAATCTGATATTAAAAACCTATCAACGAGTTCTTTTAAAAATAATTTACATATCAGTCAAAAAGCTTAGTGTCTTATGCGTATCACCATAACGTATGCGCTGACGAAACAAACTTTCCAGAAATCAAAACGTGGCTACTTTTATCAATTAGATCACTTATTCATTGCATAGCAGATCAAATTGACCACCTTATGTTTGTTTTCAAACTGACAAAATTTTTAAAGGAAGATGACGGATGTCTACGGAATTTATTTCCCGGAACTACGATGTTAGCGTGAAAAACGTTCGCATAAATGTAGCTGCAATCCACCGTTCAGGAACACGCGAGCCCGTTGTTTTTCTACATGGTTTTGGCTCAACGAAAGAAGATTATGCTGATATCATTCACTATGCCGAGTTCAATGATCATCCTTTTCTTGCTTATGATGCTCCGGGCTGCGGTGAAACTGAGTGCGAATCGCTCAGCGATATTTCAATTCCTTTTTGGTGGATACCGCGTTGGCAATGATTACCCGACTCGGGTTTGAGCGATTCCATCTGGTCGGGCATTCCATGGGTGGCCTCACCGCTTTAATGTTAGCCCATGCGCACCCTGAACGGGTACTCAGCTTTGTGGATATAGAAGGTAATATTGCCCCGGAAGACTGTTTCCTAAGCAGGCAGGTCATTAATTATCCGGAAGAAGATGACGTCCGATTTTTCGACGAATTCATTAGCCGCACCCGGCATTCTTCAGCGTGGGCAAGCGCACTGTATTCAGCAAGCCTCCGTCACAAAGTTCGCGCCGGTGCAGTGAAGCATATTTTTAAGTCTATGGTGGACTATTCTGACCATGCAGAACTGATGACCAAGTTTCTGAGTCTTCCCTTCCCTAAGATGTTTATGTATGGCGAACAGAATGCTTCATTAAGTTATCTTGGACACATACAGGAACGTGGCGTTACGCTTGCTGAAATATCTCACTGTGGCCATTTTCCTATGTATTCTAATCCTGTAGAAATGTGGCGCAATATCAGCAAACATCAGCAATCAGCTTTAGCTTTAAACCTCTAACTGATCAGTCTCTGTCACTGATGCGATGTGTATGGTATCGCATCAGTTTCCGTCACGCTTTTAGACGATCTTCTTATATCCTTGCCAGGAGCTGTTCACAGACACTTCAGCTTTGTACTGATTCTCCGAATTTAAATGCAAATATGATCTGCTGAATCGCGTCCGAAAGAATTTCATATTGGCTGATTACTTTTCTAAATGGTAAGACTTGGCTCAATCCGCCTTTATGATGAGCATTTATCTTACAGCATGAATACACGATTTCTTGAAGCCTTTGTCTGTGTAGTGCGTCTCGGGAGTTTTCGGGCTGCGGCTGAAAAACTTCATCTCACACAGGCCGCAATTTCTAACCGTATTGGCTCCCTGGAAGATGAAATAGGCGCACAGCTTTTTGTCCGCGATTCCAGTATCCTTCGCCTCACCCCAACCGGCGCAAGGCTTGTAGACTACAGCGAGCGCATGCTGGAGATGCAGCGTGAAATTATGCGGCTCGGTAAGAGAAGTGACCAGTTACTCGGGATCGTTCGTATCGGGGTGATAGACACCATCGTGCATACCTGGCTGGTTGATTTCCTTAATCATCTGCAGGAAAGCTATCCCGGCATTGAAATCCAGCTCAGTTCGGAGGCCACGGAGCGCCTGCACCGCAGTCTTTGCGACGGCGAAGTGGATATTGCTTTTCAGACTGATCAGCTGATATCTGAAGGGATGACCAGCCTGCCCACGCTTCCCATGTCTATGGGATGGGTAGGGAGGCCCCTGGCTCAGGGCGCACGCGAAGAAACCATCACTGAGTTGCTGCACAACCCCGTCATAACGATGAGTCGGGGTTCCCATCCTTATCTGGCACTGAAGGATCTCTACCGTCAGGCTTTAATTCCTGTGGGAAAAATTCATTGCGTTAACTCGCTGGCAGCCATTGTTAAACTGGTAAAAAATGGTTTTGGCCAGGCCTTCATTCCTCTCGCGCCTGTAAAAGACGCTCTTAAATCGGGCGATTTACGTTACATACCCTGTGATCTGGAAATGCCGCTTCAGGGCTTTGTTATCAGCTATCTGGAGAGTAATGCTTCTGATGCAATTCGTTTCGTTGCTTCACTGGCAGTTGATCATGCAAATAAATTCATTCATGCAGTACCTCCTCCTTATAACCCCGCCTGATACATAATGGCTGAAAGCACCATCATGGTGCATTCGGCCGGAGCATTTACAGAAGGTTTCATTTCTCATCCGTCATTACTCTGCATCAGGATGAGCTCACTAAATCATTATGAATATAACATCTTAAGTGCATCAAAAAATCATCGCCCGGTTCTGGTGCACTCCTTGCACCACATCTCATAAATTCATTGCACTGGAATGGTGATGCGCGTCACGATAAACACCTTTAAAATCATTCTGTTATAAATAAAAAGTTATCACTACCCCTATAAAAACCCATTGGTATTCACCCGTCACCTCGGTAACTATCCGGACATATCCTCCACTGAATGAGAGTCAAATATGTCCAGCTATGCGAACGGTATGTTATTTGTTGCTTCAGATATTGGGCCTGCGGATGAGGCTGATTTCAATCGCTGGTACGATCGTGAGCACATTGAAGAGCGCGTGCGTATGGAGGGTGTGATTTCAGCTGCGCGTTATAAAGCTATTGATGGAAAACCCAGGCATCTCGCGCTTTACTGGGCGGACTCCACTGAAGTATTTGCCAGCCCTGCCTATGCCAGAGCCTTCGTGAATCAGAGTGAATGGTCCCTCAAAACTTTGCCACTGATGACCCATCCTTACCGTCGTATTGGTAACGTCGAGGCCAGCGTCGGGCAGGGAAGTGGCGCCTATATCACTGTATTACCGCTGTTGGAAGATTTGGAACGACAGGACGTCACTGATATATGTGAACAGGTGGGTCAACATCTTGCTACCGATGACACCTTTGTTCGCAGCTATGTGATTTTCCCGATCGACGAGTTAAGTAAGTCCTTACCGCAAGAGGACCTAACCACACGCACGATGCGTCCGCTGTTCATTATCGAGAGCAGCGATCCCGTCGCCAATGGTTCAGCAATGCGCCTGGCCTCCGCCGCCCTTCCTGCTGTGCTGCAAGATGCCGCACGATACGCATTGAGCTGGAAGCTTGCCTCTTCGGAGCTACTGTCATGAATGAAACCACGCTCTCAACCACTGCTCGTACACAAACAAACGGCAAAAAGTCCAAAATGGGAAGACTGGCTGCGGCCAGCTCTATCGGCACCACGCTCGAATGGTATGATTTTACCGTCTATAACCTTATGGCGGCGCTGGTTTTCAATCATATTTTCTTTCCTTCATTTTCTCCATTAGTCGGCACCATCCTGGCGTTCTCAACCTACGCCGTAGGTTATATATCTCGCCCGTTTGGAGGCATCATATTCGGTCATCTCGGCGACAAGCTGGGACGTCGCTGGGTGCTTATCACTACCCTGATTCTGATGGGAGTGGTTACAGGCCTGATGGGTCTGCTGCCAACCTATTTTGAATGGGGCATCTGGAGCCCAATCGCGCTGGTATCCCTGCGTTTTCTGCAGGGAATGGCGCTGGGCGGCGAATGGGCGGGCTCGGTATTACTTACCATGGAGCACGGACGTCAGGATCAACGGGGTCGCAATGCGTCCTTTACACAGATTGGTCCCTCTTTCGGTACGCTGCTCGGCGCAGGATTTATTGCGTTACTGACCTACCTGTTAAGTTCTGACGAGTTTACGGCATGGGGATGGCGTATTCCTTTCTTCTCAAGTGTTGTGCTGGTTGTGCTTGGCTTATGGTTGCGTAACGGCGTCGATGAAACTCCGGCCTTCAAAGAACTGGAGAAAAAGGTGATAAAGCCGAGATGCCTCTGAAAGAAGTAGCGGCAAAGCACTGGTCGCGTTTACTTATCGCTGGCAGCGTTCGCATCGGCTCAGACATTATGTATGCCATTTTGATGGTATTCACGCTGACCTATGTCACTACTGTCCTTGAGTTACCTCGTTCGCTGGCGCTTACCGCTACCATGCTGGGCGCTGCAGTACATATTTTCGCCGTTCCCGCGTTTGGTATATTGTCAGATAAGGTAGGTCGCAGAGCCGTCTACGGCACGGGCGCGGTGGGTTCGATTATCTGGATGTATGTGTTCTTCCATCTGCTTGATTCCAGCAACCCCGCGTTGATTATCCTTGCCGTGGTTGTGGGTATGATCTTTCAGGCGATGATGTACGGTCCGCAGGCCGCGTTTATCACTGAACAGTTCCCAACCCGCGTCCGCTACGCAGGCTCCTCACTGGCATACACCCTTGGCGGCATTATAGGTGGCGGTTTCTCACCCCTTATCATCACCTTCCTGCTGAAGGAATATAACCATAGCCTGCCGGTTTCGATTTTTGCCACCGCTGGACTGGCTGTCACGCTCCTGGCTTTATATGTCGCAAAAGAAACAGCCCACAAACCTCTGGCGGAGTAAGCATGCAAACACTCACGACCACGTCTGGCATAAATTTACGTACCGGGAATGGCTTTGTCATTAACCACGCCGGCGCAGGAGGTCTGTTATTCGATGCCGCGCGAGGTAAATATCAGAGCGACATTCAGAACAGAATCTGGTTACTGGCCGTAATGATGGAGGAGCAAAAAGCGCATCTGCATATCCGTGAGGTGATAACCGGTGTGAACAACCTGCTCATCACTTTTGATCCTCTTGGTATGACGCCGCTTCAGGCTGAGGAGGCTCTGATCCGGCAGTGGAATAAAACCAGAGGAGAAACACTTCAGGGACGCGATGTAGCACTGCCCGTGATTTACGGCGGGGAAGCCAGAGCGGATTTAACGCAAATGTCCAAGGAAACCGGGCTGAGCATTGATCACATCATTGGGCTCCACAGCGCGGCGGTTTACACCGTAGCCTGCCTAGGATCTATGCCGGGTTTTGCGTATATGACCGGGCTGCCACCAGAACTGGCTCGTCCACGTCTGGCCTCCCCGTATGGGCATTCCAAAAGGTTCAGTGATTATTGGTGGCGCACAAACGGGTGTGATGCCCTGCACTGCCCCTTCCGGCTGGCATCTGTTAGGTAGCACCACTGCAGACATGTTTAATGCAGCCGCTGCCTCCCCTGCCTGCTCAGACCAGGGGACCGGGTGCATTTTAAAGTGGAAGGTATCAATTTATGATGGAAGTATTATCAAGTGGTGCTCTGAATCTGATTCAGGATCTGGGCCGTAACGGTTACATGAGCCAGGGGATAAGCCGTGGCGGTGCTATGGATACGCTTGCGCTCTCGCTGGCTAACGTTCTGGTTGGGAACCATCCCGATACTGCCGCTATTGAGATAAACATTTTTCCTTTTCGCGTAAAGTTTGAAGAGGATGTCTGGTTTGCCTGTACCGGCGGTAACAGCGCCATAACGCTGGATGACGAAACCGTTTCCGTCTGGTGGCGTAAGCAGGCGAAAGCGGGTCAGACTCTTGTGATTGAGCGCCCCGGCAGGGCATGCGGATCTATCTCGCCGTACGCAGCGGTATCAATGTGCCGCCCGTACTGGGATCGGCGTCAACTGACCTTAAGTGTGAACTGGGAGGCCTGGCCGGTCGTGCGCTCAGGCGTGGCGATAAGCTTGCGGCCCACCATATCAGAAGCTGGAAACGCTCTGCCCTGGGTATCATTCCGGCACCAGTCCCTGATTTCTGGCGCGAAATAAGCTCGGGCACCGTTACGGTTAAAGTCCTTTCCGCCGCTGAGTTCAGCGAGTTTACTCAGGAAGCGCTGGAGCTATTTGCCCAGACAGCATATACGGTCACGCCGCAATCCAACCGTTTAGGCTATCGCCTCAAGGGCGCGGCTTTGTTGAAAGCGCGGAATATTGAGTTACTTTCCCATGGCATTGTGCCCGGCACCATTCAGGTTCCCCGGATGGACAACCCATCATTCAGCTTGCTGATGCTAACACCTGCGGTGGCTATGCAAAGATTGCCACCATTATCGAGAGTGAACTCTGGAAGGTTGCACAGTGCCCGCCCGGCTGCCAGTTACGATTTGAATTAGTCAGCATTGATACGGCCTTACATCACCTCCGTGAGTTTCATTCTCAACAAACGTTGTTAATTAATAATTTACACCTTTATTCCTGACTATTGAGGGGGAAACTATGTCTCTGTTACAGGTAGATCTTAATTCTGACATGGGCGAAGGATTTGGTGCCTATAGAATGGGTGATGACGCGGCCATACTGGATATCGTCACTTCCGCGAACGTTGCCTGTGGTTTTCATGCGGGTGATCCGGAAATCATGGCCAGCACCTTTGCGCTGGCCAGAGAAAAAACGTTGCGGTTGGCGCTCACCCAGGCTTTCCGGATTTATGGGGTTTTGGCCGCCGCATTATTCCCTTCGCGCCAGGTGAAATTGAACGTTTCGTGGCTTATCAAATCGGTGCAGCGCAGGGCATGTCCGCCTACGCAGGCCATCCAATAACGTACGTTAAAGCCCATGGTGCACTGGGTAATCTGACGCAAACGGAAGAAGACGTTGCTAACGCCATTGCTAACGCCATTCTCGCGGTGGATAAAAATCTTACCTGCGTCACTTTCGCCGGAGCGGTCATGGAGCGTGTCTGCAAAGAAAAAGGCATTAAAACGGCAGCCGAAGTGTTCGCCGATCGTGCTTATGACGAAGAGGGGCATCTGGTTAACCGGAAAATACCCGGTGCTGTATTGCATGATCCAGTTGCAGCCGCTGAGCGTATGCTGCGAATGATTAAAGCAGGCGGCATTGAGACATTTTCCGGCAGGTTGTTGCCAGTGCACATCGACACCATATGCGTCCACAGCGATACACCTGGCGCGATTGCGATGGCTGCTGAAGTCAGACGCCTGCTCGAAGCCAACAACATTCGCGTCACCGCATTTTCAGCTCAGGGAAACTGAGTTCATGACGACTTCAGAAGGGATAGCCCTGACTCGCCAGTTGTTTTCATTAATGGAATCAACCCCGGCATTAACTGAAATTGACTTCATTTGTGGTGATACGCATATCAGTCTGAGTGGTAACCACAGCAGCGTTCATGCTGCTGTGGTTACCACACCTGACACAGCACCGGCGGCTCCTTCAGCATCTGGGGAGCGCGCAACCCGCCCCGATATTGCTGTCATCAACGCTGAGCTTCATGGGATCTTTTACCACTCTCCTCTCCCGGAGCTGAGCCCTTTGTGGAAATCGGCGACATATTTGTTGAAGGGCAGCAGCTGGGTATCATTGAAGCGATGAAGATGTTGAATGTGGTCGAAGCCAGCCGGAAAGGCAAGATAGTGCGTGTACTGGTGAAAGATACTGAGGTGGTAATCCCTGGCACGCCTTTATTTGAAATTGAGGTGGTCTGATGTTCAGTAAAGTTCTTATCGCTAACCGTGGTGAAATTGCGCTGCGCATATTACGTGCCTGCCATACGCTTGGTCTTGAGACTGTTGCGGTTTATTCAGCAAATGATAAGGATCTGCGACATGTGAAACTGGCAACGTCATCCATCTGCATCGGGCCGGCAGCATCGTCAGCGAGTTATCTGAATCATGAAGCCCTGTTGATTGCGGCAAAGCTGACTGGTGCAGATGCCGTTCATCCGGGTTACGGCTTTTTATCAGAAAACAGCGCGTTTGCCGAAAAAGTACAGGATGCGGGACTCACCTTTATCGGGCCGACTGCGCACTCTATCCGGGAAATGGGTGATAAAGTTGCAGCCAAAAAAGCGATGCTGCGTGCTGGCGTACCCTGCGTGCCGGGTTCGGACGGTGAACTGCCCGCTGATCCTGCCCTGATTACAACCATCGCTGAAAAAATCGGATATCCCGTCATTGTTAAAGCATCCGGCGGAGGAGGCGGGCGTGGTATGCGTATCGTGCGGTCAGCGGAGCAACTCGCCAGCTCTGTGGCATTAACCCGTGAAGAAGCACAGCGCGCGTTTGGTAATGCCGCGCTCTACATCGAAAAATATCTGCAAAACCCGCGTCATATTGAAATTCAGGTACTCGCAGATCAACACGGCAATGCCGTGTGGCTTGGCGAGCGAGACTGCTCAATGCAGCGGCGCCATCAGAAAGTGATTGAGGAGTCTCCCGCGCCAGGTGTGGCACGAGAGGCAATACGCCGGATCGGACGCATTTGCGCGGATGCCTGCATTAAACTGGGCTATCGCGGCGCAGGCACCTTTGAGTTTCTTTATGAGAAAGGTGATTTCTATTTTATTGAAATGAATACGCGTGTGCAGGTTGAGCATCCTGTCACTGAAATGGTGACCGGTGTTGATATTGTGGCGGAGCAGCTACGCATTGCGCAGGGAGAGCCGCTCTCATTCTCGCAGGAGAGTGTGGTTTTCACCGGCCATGCTATCGAATGCCGTATCAATGCAGAACATCCCGAAATGTTCACACCGTCGCCAGGCCTCGTCCGCTCCTGGATCGCGCCGGGCGGTCCGGGAATCCGCGTAGAGTCACATCTTTATTCCGGCTACACCGTGCCACACAACTATGACTCAATGGTGGCGAAAATTATTGCGTGGGGAAAAACGCGTGAAGAAGCGATTAATCGTATGCGCGTAGCGCTGGAAGAATGCGAAATTGATGGCATCGTGACCACTATTCCGCTGCAACTCGATCTGCTGCAGCAAACCGCATTCCGGCAGGGAGGTTTCACAATTCAGTATCTGGAAAAATTACTGAACAAACGTGCACTGGCAGAGGAGGAGCAACATGCAGGCTGATGTATTCAGTGAATTGCAGCAACTTGTCACGACGTTAAGCCGCAGTCGCATCACGAAAGCCTGCATAAAATCTGGCGATGCAACACTCTCGCTCTCATTTGCAGAAGTAGCGTCAGCAGCTGGGATAAATACCCAAAACGAAGCGGTAAAAATAGTCGTCAGTGATGCTCCGGCAACTCACATTGTTACTTCTCCCGGAATGGGCTACTTCAGGCGCAATCATCCGCTAAGCGAGCCAGTAGTGCTGCCTGGTATGATTACTGCTGGTCAGGTGGTGGGTTATCTGCAGTTTGAAGAGGTGGTTGCCGAAGTGATTGTCGATATCGGCGGTGCGATCAGTGAGCCGCTGGTAGAGGAGAATGCGGTTGTAGGATATGGCGAACCTCTGTTTGTAGTGAGTTAGTTGCACAGGAAGAGGCTTACGCCTCTTCCTGTTCGGTCACTTAACCGTTTCACAGAACTCAATGATCAACTGGCAGGCTTTTTCCAGAGAAATGTTATCAATGGCATAGGCGATGCGAATGTAAGGTCCGAGGCCAAATGCGCTGCCGTGCACAACCGACACGCCTTTCTCTTCCAGCAATGCGGTTGCCACATCCTCATCCGTTGCGAAATACCGACCTGCTGCGGAAGTTTTACCAATAAGAGCGCTGCAGTCTGCAAACGCATAGAATGCGCCCTGCGGCGTATCACAGCGTAAACCGGGTGCGCTGTTTAGCATGCGGACCATCAAATCACGGCGCGCTGAGAAGGCCTGCCGGGAAGTGGCCAGAAAATCCCGCGGTCCGGTCAGCGCAGCCAGCGCGGCATGCTGTGAAATGGAACTGGCACCGGAAGTCTGTTGCCCTTGAAGCTTTTCCATGGCACTGATAAGCCAGCGCGGTCCCGCACAGAAACCGATACGCCATCCGGTCATAGCCCAGGCCTTCGACACGCCATTCATCGTTAAAATCTGGTCTTTAAGTTCGGGCATGACCGCTGCCATGGTGGCAAATTCGATATCGTCAAAAATGAGGTGCTCGTAAATATCATCTGACAGGATGAGAATTTGCGGATGGTTCAGCAAAACCTTACCAAGTGCAGTCAGTTCTTCCCTGCTGTAGACTGCGCCGGTTGGGTTGGATGGCGAGTTCAGAATAATCCAGCGCGTACGCGGTGTTATCGTGGCCTCAAGCAACTCAGGTGTGATTTTAAAGCCACTTTCTTGGCCGCACGCCACCGTTACGGGTGTCCCGCCACACAGCTGTACCATTTCCGGATAGCTCACCCAGTAAGGCGCCGGAATAATTACTTCATCATCATCATTAAGCGTGGCAGCGAGGGCATTATAAATAACCTGTTTACCACCGTTGCAGATAAGGGTTTCCTGCCAGCTGACGTCAAGTCCGTTATCCAGCCGGAATTTTCGCACAACAGCCTCGCGTAAGGACCTCAGTCCGGCAACCTGTGTATAGCGGGTATGGCCATTTTGGATAGCCATCATGGCTGCGGCACAGATGTGCTTCGGTGTCGGAAAATCAGGCTCTCCGGCGCTGAGTGAAATGACGTTGCGCCCCTGTACTTTCAGCTCTGCCACCTTATCCATAATACGATAGGTGGCCGACGGTTTGCCGCGCTCCAGGTAGCGATTGAGCTGCTGCACTTTTGTCATTGTGTTCTCCAGTGAGCCAGACCCATTAAATCAACCGTGGTGCTGCCTGCTTCCAATTTTTGCATCATCACACGCTCTTTCGCTTCACGCTGTTCGGAAGCATTAAGGACGCGTGCCACGTCCTGAACCGGGATAATGACAATGCCATCATCATCAGCAACGACCAAGTCTCCGGCCGCAACAGGGATGCCGGTAAAGCTGACAGGCTCGCCAACCGACTTATAGCTCGCTTTGATGGTGCCACGCACTGCAACACCGCGCGAATAAAGCGGGAAGCCGCGTTTCTGTACTGCTGCAATATCCCGTACGCCACCATCAATGATCAGGCCCTTTACCCCTGCCGCCTGTGCGGCTACGGTCAGCACTTCGCCCCAGTAACCTGCGATGAAATTATCCGTTGTCACAACCAGCACACTGCCTTCTGGCACTTTTTCCAGTGCAAGATGTAATGCCAGATTATCACCCGGCGAACAGGCGAGTGGGTAAGCTGGCGCAGCAACACCCATACCGCGCCAGACGGCTTTAATCTCTGGAACAACCGCGCAATTCAAACCAGAGGCTTCGAACAATGTAGAGCTACCCAACTGCAACGCGCGTTGTGCCTGCTCTTCTGTATAAAGTGGCATTATGCTTTCCTCTGCAGTAAGTGATAATTCTGCTCTTGGCGCGCCTGGCGCAATGATTTACCTTCAGCCAATGCCTGACGGATGGCTGATTCAGTTTTTTCAATCTCATGAACTACACGAGCAACATCTTCTGCCCTGTCACGCGGTACGATCACCACACCGCTGGCGTCCGCCACGACGATATCGTTTGCTTCCACACGCGCAGTACCAATTGATACAGGCTGATTAATGGCATTGATCTGAACGCGATCTTTGCCGGTGCGCATGAAGCGGCCTTTCGAGAAGATCGGATACCCGTCACCGAATGCTTTATGCACGTCACGACAAACGCCATCAATGACGGTGCCCGCAATACCATTGTTGCCAGCAAGCTGTGTCATGATATCACCCCAGACCGTACAGTCGGTGCGTCCGTTATTGTCGATGACAACCACATACCCGGCTGGTACATCGTCAATAAAATCACCTACAGTTCCGGGAGGATTACTGGCAGGCTCGTAACGTACGGTATACGCAAAACCCACGACAGGTTGCCTGTAATTATCAAGCGGCATGACGCCGAAACATTGTCCACTCAGTCCAAGCTTATCGAGTGCGTCAGAGACGCCTGCGGTATCCAGTCCTTTGAACAGCTCAATGAGGTGTTTTTCAGTTTCGTTCATGCTTTTTCATCCTGTTTAATGGCTTCAAACTGGCTGTCATGCATCACTTCGGCCACAGAGCGCCCTTCGCGTACGGCGGCTACCATGCCGTTCTGGCGATGCGCAATTTTCTCAGCCAGCGTAATGACTTCCTCAATGCGTTCAGCGGGAATAAAAACCGTTCCGCAACGATCCGCAATCACATAGTCATTTTCTTTTACCGTGACGTCAGCCATGATGACCGAGTTACCTGAATCGACCTGAATGATGCGGTTACGGGCACTTATCATAGTGATCCCGCGACCATAGACCGGATAGCCAATTTCCTCACTGCCTTCAATATCTCTGCTCATGCCATCCAGCACTGAACCGCGTACTTTTTTACCCTTCGCAGCGTTCGCAATAATGTCACCCCAGCAGGATATCCCTTCTTTACCGCCGGCGATCACCAGAACGCGATCGTCTGTGGTAATCGCGTCAATCACCGGTGTAATGAGATGAACAGTAGGTCTGGCATCGGTCTTTGGACCGAGCTGAATGGTGCTGGCACGCCCGACAATTTTTGGACACTCCCAGAGTGGGCGCAGGCCGTATGTCGCACCCGGAAGTTCCAGGAAATCCAGGGCATCAGAAACGGTATTAGTATCAAGGCTGGCAAGTCTGTCGAGCAGGGAAAGAGATGACATGACGCTATCCATGGTGGTGGGTTGATTTACCCCCACTATTGAACGACTATCCTGATAGGTAAAATCTTTAAAGAAGATGGTTTTAATATTAAAAATATATCGAGAGGAATATGATTAATTTTCGTATATTACGACACATGTGGCTGTTTCTGGCCGTGGCAGAAGAAAAGCATTTTGGTCGTGCTGCTAAACGGCTTGGCATGACACAGCCCCCGTTAACGCAACAGATTCAGGTGCTTGAAAGCTCATTAAAGGTACGGCTGTTTGACAGATCCCGGAAAGGGGTTCAATTAACGCCTGCCGGGCAGGCAATCCTGCCCGCGGTGAGAAAATTTGCCGAACAGGTGGAACGTCTTGATCTGGCCATTCGCGAAGCTATTGCAGGTCATACTGGCATACTTACCGTCGGCGCTATCAGTACGGCCATGCTCGATGTTTTGCCTGCCTATCTGGAAAAATGAAAAAAGCGATGCCTGAGCTGACCATTTCCGTAAAAGAGATAGACAGCGCAGAGGCCATCCCTTTGCTGCAGAGTGGTGATATTGACCTGGCTTTTGCACGCCTTACAGGCGAACTAGGAAATGATATTAAATCTCTGCCGCTGGCCAGCGATAACCTGGTTGTTGCCCTGCCCCATGACCATCATCTCGCCGGTAAAAACAGTATTTCGCTTGAGGCATTGTGTAATGAAAAATGGGTTATGTTTGCCCGCCATCTCAGCCCGGTGTTTTTCGACAGCATCATTGTCGCCTGCCGTGCGCAGGGTTTTTCGCCACGGATAATCCATGAAGTTCGCTCTGTTGCCTCTCAGATTGCCTTTGTAAGCTGCGGACAGGGCATTGCGCTCGTTCCCTCAACGCTTGAGCGGCTGTCACCTGCCAACGTAGTTACCCTGCCGCTTGAAAATAATATCAAGGTCATTACAACCGCAGTCGCCTGGTTCAGCGCAAGAAATAATCCGGCTGTGGATATGTTTATTGAGATGATCAGGCAAATGTAATGTGCCGCCTGAAACAAACTCCTAATAAAATGAATCCGTTGTCTGATCACCTGCCAGCATTCATTCTTACAGGGCCCGGCTGCCAGTCTGTAGTGCCGCTAGGGAAAGAAAATTTCCAACTATACGATTTTTATTTCTGTTATTCTCCACGGCAGCCAGATCAATGACAGGAGCCGGGGCCCTGCCCCACCTGAAACAGCCCCCGGCAAGCCTGAACTGCATCAACGACTCGGGCACCAAGCAACGCCCAGTGCGGCTACAACAACCGTAAGTATTGAGATGACATGCTGAGCTTTCTGGCCTTCGATTGGATTGAATCCTGCACTGTAACAGGCCGGAATCAATGCCTCACGAAGGCTGGCACCGGCATTTTCCGGAGTAAGAATAAAGGGTCCAGACCTTATTTAGTCCAGGTCGAGCTTTCCTCGCTTTCCTGCCAGTAGATGATTCTCCGGAGCGTGCGCGGCAAGACGTAACAAAGTCACATCCATTCATTTTGCTTCAAGGCCGGCACTTAAAATGGAGGAATTTGCTTCTGTAACGGTAAGGTTAACTTCCGGGAAACGATGCCTGAATGAGTTTATCGCCTCGATGACACTTTTATCGGAGGTAAGGGGAATAGCACTGGCAATACTTGTAACTCGCTGTTCTGAGCACGCAATAGCAGGGCCACCTTTGGCATTCATAAAATGCCGAGCGGTATCGCTGCGGATCCCTTTGAGTTGTTTCAGACTGAGCCAGCGGATTATTAGTTAACAAAATTTGTTTGGCAGAGAAAAAGCTTATGGTTAAGCTAAATTTAAGCAGAAGAACACGACATGATTAAGTGGTAAAATTCAGAAAATTATATAAAGACAACATATAACACAACATCAAAATGACATATAAATCAGGTACTTACACAAAGCTATTGGATGCGGCCTTCAATTGCTTTGCTGAAAAAGGTTATGCCGCAACAAGTGTGAGAGAAATAACTCAGCGTGCAGGGATCAGCCAGGGCGCTATGTACACTTATTTTACAGGTAAAGAAGAGCTTTTCATTGCTATTGTTCTGGAAGAACAAAGGATAGCTTTAAGCGCCTATGATGACTCTTTCAAAGGTAATAATCTTGAAAGGATTTATGAGGTGATTTTTAAATATTGCCTTACCGACAGTGATTTCTACCCAAGCAATCATAACCATTTATGGCTGGAAATGATGGCTGAATCCTCCCGCAATGATATATTGCGAGATTATTATATTAAAAGCGACATTATTCTCAGGGAAGGAATTCATAAATTCCTCAGGGACGGAATAAAATCTGGTGAATTTCCCTCATCAATAGATTTAGAACAGGTTACCATTGTGATATTCTCTCTGATCGACGGACTTATGGCGAGAAAAGCTATTAATAATGCGTTTGATATAGAAAAAACCACACCAGATTTCATTAAGATACTTAAAGCAATAATATGCAGTTAAAGTATGTAAGCTGGAAGTAATCGCAGCACTAGCATTTTTTGACAAATGCATTTAGTCGACTCGGTTATTGCCAGAATCCTTCCTGGAACACCCTTTTATTTTTGCAAGGGCTCTACGATGAAATATAAGCGCCGGTCCGTAATAAAAATCTTTCCGGCGCTTATATAAAGCAATAATCACTAATAAAAATTTATTTATAGACTGCAGCAAAAATTCGCGCTGGAAAACTGGTGGTAGGCGTTCTCGGAGGTACGGCAGTAAGATAAGCCTGCGTGCCTACTACATTCTTAATATTAGTCATATCTTCCGCTACAACCACGCCGTTTTTGAGTAAGATATTGTGTGCCGGTACCGCTGCGTCAGGTGCGTTAGGATTATCAATTAAAACTGAATCTATACCCACAAGTTTTGCTCCATGTTTTACAAGCCATGACGCAGCTGCACCAGAGAGATAAGGCGACTCCTCCATATAGTCTGGCTGACCAAATTTGCGATCCTGCCCGGTAAAGAGAAGTACGGCCTTACCATTCACGTCAGTATTTTCAAAATCTTCTATTTCAAACACTCTGGCATTTTTACGAAGCGTCACTACCGTAATCGGCAGGTTAACCAGACTTGACAGTGGATAGGCGCTGATATTCCCGAGCTTTTCGTCAACGTGATGTGGTGAATCAATATATGTTCCTGAAATACCAAGAACCGCCAGACCATCTACTAAAGAACCGTTAGGATATCTTGGTTGAGGATTCAGATGTTTCACCATGCTCTCGCCTGGATAAGTTATCATACCATCTGTCAAAGCATGATTAAGCTCGACATACCGTTCCGGTTGAGGGAGCTGAAAGCCTGCAGATGAATATCCACTGAGAAACAGGCTTGATAAAATAACAGTAGCTAGCAGCTTTTTCGTTTTCATAAATTTACCTTGTCTTTGTCTAAGCTGTTTTGGTCTGGTTTTTTAAAGAGGACTTTTTAAAAGTCACTTCGGAAATAATTACAGAGGTGATAACCATGATAATGGATATAACATCAATAGTTCTTACGTGACCATTGTAAAAAAATACTGTTGTAAGAAGAGAAGACAGTGGAATAAAAGAAAACATCATTCCTGCAGTCGTTGCTGAGACATATTTTATGCCTGTAAGGAAAAGATATATAGGTAATGCCCAGACAAAAATACCGTAGTAAATCATAGTTATCACCTGGTAAGAATTAAGAGAATAAATATCAAAATTATTTAACTCAGAGAGGATCATTGGTAGCGTGAAAATAAATCCCGCAAAGCAAATAGCAGCAGAATATGTCCAGGTTTTTAGAGCTAATGTGAGTTTTTTTGCAACTATCACATAAATAGCATTTGATAATGCTGATAACGCCAGCATTGACATACCAAAAAAAGAAGAACTTGTATCACTGCCTTTCTCCGGGATAGACATCATAATGACGCTCACAATTGCCAGTGCAACTGAAATAATCATTGTTGACTTAAGCTTGTCTTTAAGAAAAACGAATGATAACAACAGCACCAGTGCCGGAACAGAGCTTGAAACTACAGCCGCAGTTGTTGCGTTTGTGTTACTCATCCCATAGAGAAGAAAGACTGTATAAAGTATATTTCCTAAAAGAGTCACAACCGACACTTTGGACCAGTCTTTTAAGCTGATGGAAATCCAGTTAGTTTTTTCTTTAAATAAAGAGAATGGCAACTGAAACAGAAATCCTATAAAAATAGTAATTCCTGTAAACGTCCACGTTGGTATAGTACTAACCGCCTCCTGAGCGATGGGGTAGCTTGAACCTATTAATACATAACACGTCGCCACAGCCAGCAAACCAATAATTTTTTTATTCATAGTCCTCACCTTTAAGCACAGGGATGCCCTCTGCATTTTTACAGTTTGTTTTAAAAATGACGCTTCAAGATGACTTTGACTATATTACTTCTCATCTTGAGCGTGTAATTAATAGTGCAAGTCTCGTGCCAGCATTAGATCTAGGCAACAGGGCTATTTATAAAGGGTTTTCATTTTTGTTTGTATTAAAGCGGGCACTAAAGGTGCAATGATGCACCTGATTGGTGCTGGTTAATCTTATGTTTTCCAATAATTATTTTTAGGATTTGACTGCAATGGTGCAAAAAAAACGGGATGATTTCTCATCCCGCCTTAATTAATTATTCAGTAAGAATGGGTATTTTACTCAGGGCATCTTTTAATCTTATTGCATCCCAAGGTAAGTATTCTGTAATTCCCAGCCCAACCGTTTTAGTCAGACTGCTAGCTTCCAGTATCCAGTTAATAACATCTTCTAATTCAAGTTTGCCCTGCGCTATCCCCTCAAAATCAGATGGTTTAGCATAAGGATTATTAAAATTAAGTGAGGTGAATTTGTTTGGATCAAGAATATCCAGATCGAAATGAATTGCTAGGTGAGTAATTTTCTCTTTTTCAATCCATTCTTTTAACTGATCTGTACCCTTCATCATCTCTTCAGGTGAAACCTGATTTATTTTATTTTTTTCCAGAAATTCGTGCTCGTATGCATTCGGGCTGTGAATCCCGGCGATCATAATTTTTGATGAGGGAACTGGCTTATTTACATGCCTGGTCAACATTTCATCCCCATTCCCCATCAGAGCGCCAAGAACATGAGCATGAGCATTAGGATACTGTGAAGGCGTCATAACGTCTGGATGAGTATCTAACCATAATATTCCAAATCCATCCTGATACTGTTCACTTAACCAGGCAAACGGCGCTAAATCAACAAGGCAGTCCCCACCAAGCACGCAAATGCTGTCGGGAGTATTTTCCCTGATTAAGGAATCTGCAGCTTCCAGCTCAGCTTTGAGGTTATTACGACCCGTGATACCGCTTTCTACGGAAGAATCTGTTCTGGGTATGTGTACCGGAACCGTAACAGTGGTAGTCTCTTTTCCTGCTTCCGGTGCCAGCATGGCGAGAAGTTCTGCGCCTTGTTTGTAGGCAGTCAGATTGCCACCCTGCCACATCGGAAATATCATTCTCAGATTTTTCATACTTTAACACCTTCACCCAGAATCCGGGTCTCGTTAACTAAATGAATGAGCGCTCGTTCACTATACGTGTCGGCAGCCAGCCGTCTACCGAATTTTTAGTTCGGGTCATAACTCTTTCTTATGCTGGATTTGGTTACTGATGAAAATCAGGCTGTACCGGGCGAACGGAAATTTTTTTCTGAAATGCAGCGCCTGAATTGCTGCTGTATTCGGGCATAGCTGACCCTGCGTCAGCCAAGATGACTGAAATACCTGTTCTCTTACCGGCCAAATCTCTCAGTCATCCAGTCCACAAAAGCTCTGAGGCGGGCATTCTGATGGTTATCCCGTTCGTAGATGATATGAAAGGGAAGTGGAGATCGGTTCCAGTCGGTAAGAACAGGCACAAGCCTCCCGGTTCTGATTTCTGGCTCAATAAATTCTCGCAGGATCTGACCCACCCCCAATCCGGCCATTATCATATCCCGCAGTCCGTTGCCGTCACTGGCAGAATACAGGCAGTTATTTACCACAACAGCTTCATCTCCACGATGAAAGATAAGGGGATCCGTTTTACCTGATGAGGCTGAATGGTAGTTAATACAGCGATGATCGTTTTGTATGTCATGAGGATGACGCGGTGTGCCCATCGCGCTCAGGTAGGCGGGTGACGCGCAGGTAATATAATGCATATTAATAAGCGGGCGAGCAATAACCGATAGGTCCTGTATGGTGCCTGCCCGGATAGCGCAATCCACTCCCTCGCCCACCATATTGACAGTTCTGTCATTTATACCCAGCGCAAGCGTAATGTCGGGATATTCACGATAAAATTCCGGAAGAGCGGGGATGAGAAAAGTACATGCAAAGATCACCTGCACTTCCAGCCGGAGGTGACCGCGGGGTTTCTGCTTTTTGCCACGTACCGCGCTGTCGGCTTCATCCACGCCGTTTAACAGTTTTACGGCGTACCGGTAATATTCAAGCCCCTCGGTCGTTACCGTTACCGTGCGCGTTGTTCTGCGGATGAGGCGCGTTTCAAGATGTTTCTCAAGGTCGGTAATTAATTTACTGACCGTCGAGCGCGGCATGCTGAGCTGGCTTGCTGCCCGTATAAATGAGGCCGACTCCACAACGCGTATATAGGCACGCATAGCCAGTAATTGATTCATATTCTCTCCGTGTTTTTGAGTCAGTTTATTGTCCATATATATGTACAGACATGTCAAATTAAGCATCTTTTTCTTTTTAATATGGCGGTTATCCTTGAGGTTTGACTTATTTTCCACCAGGCCACTGTCTGCGGACACCGGCCAGTTTTGTCCAGGAAATGTATATGAAAGCACTGGTTACCAGTAAAACAGGTCCTTCTCCGGTTATGACGTCAGAAGAGCGTGAAATACCCCGCCGCCAGCCGGGTTTCTCTCTTGTCAGGCTGCACGGCGCCACTATAAATCAGTTATCTAACACGATCCGCACCGGCGGCTATGGCGAAACGCCCGTGCCACTGGTTCAGGGCAACGAGGCATCAGGCATCATTGAGGAGAGTGATTCATTCGCAAAAGGAACCCGGGTAGCCATATACGGGTCAGGTCAGCTCGGTATCACAGAGGAGGGGCTATATCAGCAATGGGCCAGTGTGGAAAACCGCAGAATCGTAGCCTTGCCCGATACGCTCTCTCTCGATGAAGGTGCGGCATTTACCGTTAACTATCTGACGGCATATCAGGCACTGACACGAATAGGACACATTCAGGCAGGTCAGTATGTGCTGATTTCGGGCGCGAGCGGCTCCGTTGGCCATGCGCTGGTACAGGTTGCGCGTGTGCTGGGTGCAAAGCCTATTGCGCTGGTTTCTTCTGAATCCAAAGCTCAGCATGTGCTGAAGGTCGGTGCTTATGCGGCCATTAACTGGACATTGCAGGATGCCGGAGAAGAGATCCGAAAGCTGACCGGTGGAGCCGGTGCTGATTCGGCTTTTGACCCGGTAGGCGGCCCCCTGTTCTTAGTTCTTTACAACGCTGTCCGCCCGCGTGGCCGTGTGGTTTCAGTCGGCTTTACTGCTGGCAAAGAAGTTTCACTGAATCTGCTGGATCTCATTGTTAATGAAAAAGTTATTGAGGGGTATGCTGTTCACAACGACACGCCGGCTCAGGACAGGGAAGGCCTTGATAAACTCGTACAGCTTGCCGGGACGGGATTACTGAAGCCGTTCATTGACAGCGTATATTCGTTTGAAGACGTCGAGAAAGGCTATGACCGGCTGATGTCGCGCCAGGCTACCGGCTCGATCATACTCAGTCTCGCACAATGAGCAGGCATCAGATGAAAGATAAACAGGGTATTCGCAGCCCAGGGCTGGCCGTCGGCTCACTGGCTTTAGGTGCTTTTGCATCGGTCACCACCGAGTTTATTCCTGTCGGCATTCTCCCTGATGTGGCTGACACGTTTCACATCTCTTCTGGTCATGCCGGACTCATGATGACGCTTCCGGGCTTGCTGGGTGCATTGGCTGCCCCCGGTGTGCTGATGGCCGCCGGGAGTACCGACAGAAAGCGTCTGCTCCTTTCTCTGTCAGCGCTACTGTTTGCATCAGCATTGATATCCGCCCTGGCTCCCTCATGGACGGTCATGCTCATCGGTCGCGCGCTTGCCGGTATGAGCATGGGGGCCTTCTGGGCAATGGGGCTTGCGGCTGCGGGCAGCCTAGTGTCTGAGGAAAAGGCAGGCACGGCAATTGCGGCCGTTTTTGGCGGCGTGACCGCGGCTATGGTGCTGGGCGTTCCTATGGGCACCTTGGTATCCGGGTATTTCAGCTGGCGCGGAGCGTTTATTGCAGCCTCGGTATTAGCGGCACTGGCTTTTATGATGCAGGCGGTTTTACTGCCTCAAATACAGGCAGGCGAGTCTGTAAACCTGCGCGCACTCGGACGGTTTTTACTCCGGCCACGGGGTCGCAAAAGCGTGATCCTGATTGCGCTGAGTTTTGCCACCCACTTCGCGACATACACATTCATAGCGCCGCTGATGAGAAAAGCAGGGATCGGCACGGACATCATTTCGTGGACACTGCTCGGTTTTGGTGTCTCGGGTTTTATTGCCAATTTTGTGGCCTCCCGAATTGTTGACCAGCACTTGAAGCAAACACTTACGGCAGGCCTGGTTTTAATGGCCGGATCGCTGGCAATTATGGCTGTCAGTCACTCTCATCTACTTCTGGTGGTGGCGGTACTAATATGGGGAGCCGCATGGGGCGCGATACCGCTTTGCCTTAATCTGGGCAACAGACAGGCATCCGACAGCGAAGCAGAAGCTGGCTCGGCCATGTTTACTTTTACTGCACAGGTCTCTATTGCGGCAGGTTCCGCAGGGGCGGGTTGATTGTGGACGCTGCCGGTATCAGCACTGCCTACCTCACCGGTATGGCAGTGATTGTTCCCAGCGTGCTTTTGATCTGGCTGTGGAATGCCAGAGCGCACCCGCACAGCGCCTATTACAGCACGCTGACTGAAAAAAGCTGAAGTGTGCTTGCCTTTTAGCGGGCCGAATGGGGGCATACAGGATTTTGCCCTGCGTTTTCTTCTGGAATCGCAGGGCTTTTCGGGTATTAAATCAGGAGGTGAAAAATGGAAGCGGCTTTATTTACTCCGTTTAAATCACGCGGCATTGTCATTCCCAACCGTATCGTGGTCAGCCCAATGGGACAGTATGCCGCCGAGGAGGGAGTAGCAAATGACTGGCACCTTACTACGTATGGCAAATACGCACAGGGCCGTGCCGGGCTGGTGATGATGGAATCTGTCGCCGTAACGAGTGATGGTCGCGGGACCTGGGGAGATGTAGGCCTCTGGAATGAGCAACAGACCGCAGCGCTGGCAAGGATCGCTACGTTTATTGGCTCACAGGATGGCGTCCCTGCCATTCAGCTTCATCACGCCGGCCGTAAAGCCGCCGTGCAGCGCCCGTGGGAGGGCATGAAGCCTCTGGCCTCTTTACCCGATGCCGGCGGTAAGTCACCCTGGAAGGTCGCCGGTCCCTCTCCGGTTCCTTATGTCCCTGATGCAGTTGTGCCGCATGAATTAACCTCTGATGAAATTGAAAACATTCTCACCGCATTTGTGCAGGCCGCTGAGCGGGCCGTAAAAGCGGGCTTCAGAGTCATAGAACTGCACGCTGCGCATGGATTCCTTCTGCATCAGTTTCTGTCACCGCTGAGCAACCGTCGAAATGACCAGTGGGGTGGTGACAGTACCCGCCGTATGGCTTTTCCACTGGAAGTTATCCGGCGCGTAAGAGCGGCTTTGCCAGACGATCTGCCGCTCTGGTTAAGAGTTTCAGTGACCGACGATGCTGAAGGTGGGCGAACGTTCGACGATACACTGGAGTTTACCCGTGAGGCGGCCCGGAACGGCGTTGACCTGATTGACTGCTCCAACGGCGGATTCGCAGCAGAAGGCAAGCACGGCATAAAAAGAGATTTTGGCTATCTGGTGCCGTATGCACAGGCTGTTCGTGAGCAGAACAATATTCCCGTCATGGCTGTGGGGCTGATAACCGATGCCCGTCAGGCGGATAATATTATTCAGCACGCAAAGGCTGACCTGGTCGCCATTGGGCGCGAGCTGATTTATAACCCGAACTGGCCGCTGCACGCCGCTGAAACACTGCAAGGTGACAGTTTTAGCCGCTGGCCGCCTGCATTTGGATGGTGGCTCGAAAAAGAAGTCATACGCTAAATGAGCTGGCAGAGGCGGGCCGTTTTCCTACGGACAACGGGTGAACTGCCGCTTTAAACGCCGTTACCGGCAAAGACACGCAACTATTAGCTTGAAAGACTGAGAGGGAGAACTCCATGCAAGAGAATCCGACAAAAGCACTGAGAATTATTTTTCCACTCTGGGCCGGCGGAAACCTGACGGAATATCACTTCGGTGGAGAAATGCTTGCCTGGCTTGTACCAGAAACGACTATGCCGGTTGAACGAATCCCGGTGACAGAGCCTGGCGAGAAGACGGTGAATGAAAACGGCATCCGTGGCCGCAGCCAGGTCATGTAGGACCTCGACAGCGCTTCGGCCGTCATTCGTAAGCATTCTCCTGACAGCATTGCGGTTCTGGGTGGCGACTGCCTGATTGACCTTGAACCCTTTGCCTGGCTGAGCGAGCGCTGGGGAGACGGCCTGGGCATCCTCTGGCTTGATACACATCCGGATGTGATGACGCCTGCCCAGTATGAAAATGCACATGGACATGTGGTGGGTGCCCTGATGGGAAACGGCGACCCTGACCTGACAATGCGGGTTAAAAAACGGTAGACCCGCGCAGGATAATGATCGCAGGCATTCATGATCCCAGCGACTACGAGGCCGGTTTTATTGCTGAGCACCGTATCAATACCTGCTCTCCTGATGAGATCAAAAAAGGCGCAGATAAAATCAGTGAATGGATAAAGCGTTAAAAATCAGGGAGTTGTCCATGCATTTCGATCTGGGCGTGCTTGATTTCCATCGCTTCCGGGCCGTGATGTTCGCCCGTCAGGATGACCCGTCCGGAAAATGGGATGGCGTGGCTAAAGGAAAGCTTTCACTTGACGAAGCCGCATCTGTGATCAGGCAGGCCGATGAAAACGCTTAGGTTGTAGGGCTGGGAATCGCAGAGCACCTTCCATGGGATGCGATTAATCTCAGGAACCTCATGTCCACTCTGCCTTTATTTCGTTCCTGAACGCAGAAAGCTCCTGCGCGCAGCGTACGCTGAGGAAAATTTAACAAAACCTGGCGTATTCGCGCTGCAACAATGTGCAGTCATACACCCGAATACGGCCAGGTATACTGTCAGTTTGCAGCAGGAACTGACAGGGGTGAGGTACGATGATGCGTGGACTGCTCATAGTCATATGCAATACTGAAAATAACCGCCTCGGAGAAAGGTCTTCCCGCTATCTGTAGGCCGGTTGGCAGATGGCCTGTTGTATCTCCCATGGGGACAGTAATTGCAGGAAGACCGGCATGCGCCATCATTGGATTATCATTTCCACCATCGCCATTAAGACCCTGAAGCTTACGCGGAGGCTGGGTCCAGGTGGGATAAATGACAGCACTGATGTTCTCGCGATCCATTGCCTTAATAAGCGCGTTGCGAAGGGCCGACGTTTTTATCTCATCTTCTTTCTCAGCAGGATTCAGCTCAGGTTCCGGTACGCCTACCAGAGGAGTCAGCCATGAAGTCAGCTCAGGAATATATTTTTTGACCTGACCACATCTGCGAAAGTCTTCACAGCGTTATCCTTACCTGACGAAGCCAGATAGGCGTTAAAATCATATTCCATCCGGTTAGGCCAGGCGATATCAGCAAGTTTGCTCAGGCCGGGAATCTCCATTTCTACAATCACCGCCCCCTGACGGCGTAAATCGCTTACCGCCTCATTAAAGCGTGCCATAACTTCAGGGTCTGCATGTTCACTGTTTATGTTCTGACGAAGGACCCCGATACGCATACCGGCGGTTGCGCCAGGCACCAGCGCCGAGGAGATATTAAAGGCGGGTGCGTTACGGGCTGACTGTGTGGCTGAATCCCGGCTGTCATAGCCATACGTGGCCTGATAAATCAGGGCTGCGTCAGTCACCGTCCTGGCCATCGGGCCAAGTGTGTCCCGAGTAAGAGAGATGGGAATGACACCGGCACGGGAGCTTGCTCCAAGCGTAGGGCGTAAACCAACCAGATTCTGCAGCGCGCTGGGACCACGAATAGAAGCGCCGGTATCGGTTCCAAGTCCTGCCACACCAAAATTAGCCGCCACAGCCGCAGCTGTTCCTCCGCTGGAACCGCCCGTTGTCCGGGTCGGGTCATAAGGATTTCTGGTAAGCCCCCAAGGGAACTGTTGGATAAATCCGGCGTCCAGGCAAACTCAGCAAGGTTAGATTTGGCCAGTACGATGGCTCCGGCCTTTTTCAACCGGGTAATCTGTGTGGCGTCAGAAGATGGCATGTTGTGTTTTAAAGCAAGTGAACCCGCGGTGGCTGGCATGCCTGCAACGTCCACATTGTCCTTGATAATCAAGGGCGCGCAGACGAGGGGGAGACTTTTCAGGGACGCATTTGCATCTATTTCCTTCGCTCTTTTAAGCGCGTCAGGATTGATCGCAATGACAGAGTTAATAGGCAAATCCCCTTTTTATCGTATTCCTCTATGCGTTTGATGTAGGAGCTGACAACCGTCTGGCACGATATCTCATTATCCAGCACTGCCTTACGAATAGATGAGATTGTTGCTTCATTCAGGCTGAACCGGTGTTTTTCTGATGCCGAATCAGCCGCCACAGAAACCCCTGAGAGAGTCCCGGTAGACAACAACCCCACAAATACTGCTGCGCTTTTCTTCAGTTTCATACCCTTCCTTCCCCACAGGACCATTAAAAGATGCGAATTTATTTGCTGCCACGGTTCGTCTTTCATACTCCATGTTGTCCGCTTAACTGGCTGCCCGGCCACACTACCCGTCCTGAACTGTCTGCACACCTGTTGAAACTGACAGGGTTATGCTAGCCAGCGGTAAAACTTTTTAAGACTGGTATATAAATTGCTTAAAAGGGAGTGAAGGATTTAATAAATGGCCTTAACCAGAAAATCAGGGTTTCTTCCCCTACCGGAATACCCGTCTGCTTCATGCTGGTGCAGTCATTGCTTCTTAATGATCTATTGAGCACGGGAAAAGCTGTATGTATATGAGTGCAACACAATGCCGCGTATTGGGGGAGCTTATGGCCCTTCAGGCCGTATCTGAAAACCTAGATATTATGCGACATGAACTGGGTTCACTCATGCTGCAATACCTCAATGCCGATACGTACTCATCCATGTTATGGAATACCGAAAAGAAATTTTTTGAGCGGGCTGTTGGTGTCAATGAAACGGCTCAGAGACTGAAGTCATGGAGCGAATATTACCGTTTCATTGATCCAGTGACGGCTCCCATGATGGCCCGGCGAGTCGCCACCACGGCTACACAAATTCTTCCCCAGCATGAGCTGCTCAGGACGGAGTTCTTTAACGATTTTTTGCGGCCTCACAACCAGTACTGGGGCATCAATATTTATTTTTATAACAGAGACGAGTGTGTCGGGGATTTTCGTATCTGGCGGAAACGGGCGCGGGGAGATTTTGATAAAGATGATGCAGTAAGACTGAATATGCTGGCGCCTTCAATGGCGGCCTGCCTGGGTAAAATGAGACGCAGCCGGGACAAAAAAGAGATAAAGAATGATGAACCTCTTCAGCGTCTACTCCAGCTCAGCAGGCGTGAGGCTGAAATATCATGCATGATCGCTGAAGGATTATCAGATAAGTGCATTGCTGCTGCATTAGGTATCAGCGTGACAACCGTACGCTTTCATCTAAAGAATGTGTTCAGTAAATGCCGGGTAGTTAACCGGGCCGGCGTTGCCGCCCGGATACGATCGCTAATATAAATTTACGCCAGCCATTGAAAAAACGCTTAACAGTATCTCGTTCACTATCTCCACTAACACGTATTTTATCCTTTAACATGGTTGAGCATGGCTTTGCTGGCAGCAATGCTTAGTGTCAAAAGCCTAAATTCCCAACATTATTTTTTCATAAGGATTACCGTCTTAGATCAGCAAAGTGATTATCAGTTACTGCAACAACTTCTTTTTACTCATCTTTATCCCCCACACGCTTGTGCCTATTTGGCGGCTTCAATGCAAATCGATAATACAGTTACCTTAATTATCATTTACTTTCATCTTCCAGGTTATTGGTATTATCCTGCTCGATATTGTGGACCGTTAATTAACGCAGGTTCGAATACACAAACTACGTAAACAGCGTCCATATACTCACAAGTAGATTTTAATGCTTTCTCACGATAGCTATTTTCCAGCCGCGTGTAGTTTTCAGAGCTCGGGGCCATTGCTGATGCTACCTGTTAAAAAGAGGTACTTTAGCCTTTTCTTTAAGCAGGCTATTTGTGCAGTGAGGTAACAATCAGGCGTGCGCCTAGTAGCCCCATTACGGTGGCTGATATGAGATCAATTCTGCTTTTCAGGCGCAGATATGTTTGACGTGGCTTCTCCGAGGAAAGCAGCAGTGCAACCAGCGAGTACCATCCTGCATCAATGACGAAGCTCATCAGCGGAACGATATAATAAAAGGCAACCGGAATATGTTTCGGGAGGAGTGCAGTGAAAATTGAAGCAAATACGACAGCTGTTTTGGGATTGCTGAGCTGAGTAAAAAGCCCGTCGCGAAAGGTCTTCAGCAGTGAATTTCCGGCTGCCATGTTTCCGGCAGTCATGTCCAGAGGCTGCGATGCCCCGCGGGCAATTTTGTATGCCAGCCATATCAGGTACGCGCCGCCAGCGACCTTCAGTCCGATGAACATTTCAGGTATTGCGGTAAGAACCTTCTGCAGGCCAGCCATGGCCAACACGGAAAACAGGGCGGCCCCTGCGCCCGTACCTAACGCAGTCACCAGACCATGCAACCTGGAGCGGGATACGGCATTGCGAGCAACGTAAATGAAGCTGGGACCCGGGCTGATAACGCCCATAACGAGAACTGCGGCAATAGCCAGCAGACTAGATACAAACACAGACGGTCCTTATTTTCAGTAAAAGTGATTTTTTGCATGCATTATTCACGACACACAAAAATTCAGGAATAAATTCCGAAATCAGCAGATGTTCTCTGCTGCAGGAATCACGCTTATTCATCAATAAAATTTTCCAGTATTCTTCATACCGCATAGGACATTCTGAAAGCAGGCCGAAACAGCTTGGTATCAATCGGAACCCAGAGTCCGCTTTCGCGCGGCGCGGTAACAGTGGTGTTTGCCGCCTGTACGTCAACCTCAGCTAGCGTCTCAGGCAGACACGCTATATTACCATTGCCAGCAGCGTTGCAGCCAGGTCCGCGGTAAAGGCAACGCTCATTCCCCTTTTAGTTCGGTTCACAACAAACGCCGTATTTGTAATAATTCGCCGAGGCCGGATTGGGATGAATATGAAAAGTAAAGTAACTTCTTTCCTCTCGGCTAGCCACATGAACTGAGTGTTCCCAGGCGCACAGCGGCTGTAGGTGATAAGAGTTTCATGCCCGAGACGCACGCTAAGAAGCCCGGAATCTGAATCGGCCATAGTGATACTGAAAGCAAAGCCATAACGAATCCCGTATTGCTTACATACCTGAAGTCTACGCACGGGCCGCCAGAAAACGCTGCAAATACAGGAGATAAAAATGCCAAAAATAATCGTCAGTCTTGCAGCCGGACGCACAAAAGATTAGAAGGAAAAACTGATGAAGGGAAGTTTTGAGGTGGTCAGAGAGTCTCTGTCGGTAAAGGATGAATTTATCGTCATTTCACTCATCGAACCATCGCTGAAAAACAAATCCCGGAGCGGTCAATTACTCAGCGATTAGCAGAGCTTTGAAAACCGCTTTTAACGTTCAAACGTTTTTGATTTGATATCTTGTTATCAGCAATAGCATTACCGTAACTGATGCTATTGCTTTGCCATTAGTTATGCATGACCTTGGCATTCTCCAGCTTATCCCTGAACAACGCGTCTTTAGCATCAATACAGCTACTTTCGCTGATCTCCTCGTCCTGGCACTTTTGCGCGACGCTTCTGGCTTCATTCAGACTTTTAGAATAATAATCTCCATCGCGCTGTTCATCTTTACAGCCTGCGAGAAGAATTACAGCTAGAGCAGTAAAAATTAATCCTTTCATAAGTCCTCTCTCATGTATCCATTTAAAAATATGAGTAAAAATAAAGAGAGCAAAAAATTTTCTTTAGTGAAAAAATGGCTTTATTTAATTTGTTAACTAGAGACAGATAGTCTGTTTCATGGAGAGAACCAGGCGTCTTTCAGTAAGCCTTCTTCTTTTCAGTTTGCCTATGAAAGTATGAATAAATGACACACCGAAATCGCCGTCAGGTCATTTCTTTCATAACGTAATCCACGAAGCTCTGCACCTTTGCTGAAAGGCCCCGGCTGACGGGATACAGAATATTCACGGGACGGGAAGGAGTTTCATATTGCGCTAGAACTTGCGTCAGGTGCCCCTGTCGGACTTCAGCAGCGAGCACGCTTTCAGGTCCGAGAATGACTCCCCCGTTGATGGCTGTATGCATCAAAGCTCTCCACTCATTACTGCACAGTCGCCCTGTTACTGAAATTTCTTCGGTTTTACCGGCTTTGCTGAACTGCCAGATGTGAGGAGTTCCCGGAGCTCCCGTTGTTACCGGCAGGCAGTCGTGTTTTTCCAGATCAGAAGGGGTCTGCGGCATGCCCCGGTTTCTGATGTACTTGGGGGAAGCGCAGGCTATCAGCTTGAAGGGAGGCAGCGCACGGGCAATAAGTGATATATCGACAGGGTCGCCGGTGCGTATGACAACTTCATACCCTTCCTCAACGAGATCAACAGTTCGCTCATTGAGCGTCAGTTCAAGTCTGACATCCGGGTAGACGGACAGATAACCGGGGATCAGAGGAGACAGGTTATATGCCCCATACAGCGGAGGTGCATTGACCCGCAGAGCACCTTTCGGGAGATTCTGTAGCGAATAAGCCAGGGAGTCTGCCGCTTCAACTTCTGAAAGTATTAATCTGCAGCGATTGTAATAAGCGCGGCCAACCTCTGTCAGACTCTGCCGTCGGGTGGTGCGCGTTATCAGCGTGGTGCCCAGACGTTCCTCCAGAGCCACAATATGCTTGGCAACCATCTGAGGAGAAATGTTTACGGCTTCGGCTGCTGAGGAAAATGAACCTTTTTCCGCAACCTTAATGAAAACGGCCATACTAGTCAGTCTGTCCATATTCCCAACCCGGGGTGTTTAAAGCTGTAAGTAAATGACTATTTATCATCATCTGACAGGTAATTAAAGTAAGGAAAACTCAGCACACGCAAACTAAGGAACAACGATGAGCAAAACTGTTTTAATTACCGGGGCAACCGGCACCGTTTCCCGTCAGGTCATTCATTATCTCAAAGGTAAAGGACACCGGCTGATCGCACTCGTGCGTAACCCTGAATATGTTGAACCCCTTGAAGCCGAAGGGCTGGAAGTACGGCTCGGCGATTTGGAGAAATCATGGACGCTGGATGCGGCGTTCGAGGGGATTGATACTCTCTGGCTGGTTAATCCGCCCACAGCCCGCGCGCCAGAGCAGAGCTCAAATGCCGTCTGGGCAGCCCGTAAAGCGGGGGTTAAGCGGATCGTTCGTCTCTCCGTCATCTGCGCCGAATACAATGCCCCCATCCAGGGACAGAGGCTTCACGCCCTGTCTGATGCTGAATTGATGGCCTCGGGAATGGAATGGACTATCCTGCGCCCGCACTTTTTCATGCAAAATTTACTCGGTATGGCCGCGCCTGCGATCGCTGCCGGAAAGAGCATGGATAACTTTCTTGATAACGGCAGGATAGGCCTCATTGATGTCCGGGATATCGGTGAACTGGCGGCGCAGGCGCTGGTAAGCAATGAACATGCGGGGCAGATATACACACTGACCGGTCCGGAAACGTTGTCACTGGAAGACGTTGCTCAGAAAATTTCTCACGCAACCGGTCGACTGGTTACCACACGGTCAGTGACACCGACCAGAGAGTATTTTCAGGGTCTGGGTGCCGGTGAGTGGCTGGCAAACCTCAACGCTGACTTCATGAGTACCTACGTAACTAACTGGGGGATTTTACCAGCGGCGATTTTGAAAGGACTATGGGAAGAGCACCCCGCCGATTTGATGATTTTATCCGCGACTATGCGGTCTCTTTCACCACACCCTGAGTGATTATCCTGGCGGCAGGTCATTTTCATGTAACTGTTTAATGCTGTCTGACAGGCACTGAGCAATATATACACATGAGTCAAAATTGGTGTCTTTCATTGCCAATTTCACTCTCAGAATTGTTTGGTGCGCGGTGCTTAATAACCGGGCAATAGCGCTGATACTTTTCCCCTCGTTAAAACGCAAAAGCACTTCCTTCTTTTGTTCATTATTAAGGGATGGCGAGCAGCCACAACGCTTTTCAGATGCTTTAGCCCGTACAATATCAGCTTGAATACACTCCATTAACAGGTCCCGCTCAAACTCGGCTACTGCAGAAGTAATATGCATCGTCATTTTTCCAGCAGGGCTTGTCAGAGCAACGTCACCCAATGAGCGCGGATTTCTGTTTCTGCAAGTAACTCAACTGTTTTTCTGATATACATTGCATCACGCCCAAGGCGGTCAAGTTTCGTAACAATCAGCACGTCTCCGTTTTCCATACGGTCAAGTAGCCACATGAACCCGGCCTCTCATTTGCAATCACAGACCCACTGACATATTCCTCAATCAGACGCTGAGGTCTGATAGTAAATCCAGCAGCATCGATTTCACGACATTGGTTTTCTATATATTATTCATGGGTAGGTACCCTGTAATGTGCAAATATTCATGGCATTGCGTTACTTTGCGTACGAAATAGAAAATATTCACTTTCGGAAATAGTTGTTAAAATGACCGTACTAATACGTAATATCAGAGCATACCGGACCGTTTTTTAAGTGTTACTGTGAACAGCTGCCTGTATAAAAAGCTTAGCAAAGGATGTTTTTCGTTTTCCAGGCTGCCCCCAGTGGGCACATCGGAGGTCGTGAGCGTATGGGATTTTCAATTCTGGACGCGGGGGAACGGCCAACCGCAGGGCGGCAGGCCGTTTAAAGCTCAGTAAGCCGGGATTAAAGTTTTTCCCAGTCCGGCAGGCCTTTTGCTTTCCGGCGTGACCGGAAAACGGCTGCCATGCAGAGCCCAAATAACAGACCGGCAACCAGCGCTGTTATCACGCTGGCCAGTGGACTGTACCCTCGGGGGCGCCAGGTGACAAACCACATGCAACATCCCCAGAACACGACATAATAAACACCGAGGAAGCACACATTGCTGGCAAAGCTCGCAAAGAGTGCGGGGGTTTTCTTTATGCCCATCCACCACAGCAGCCGGTAGGTAGCCGGGATACGCTGGCTTTTACGCAGGCCTTTCTCAGACATCAGCGCAAAGGCCTTTTCTGTTTTTCGCTTAAATTCTGCATCTTTCACTCAGTAAACCTCCATTTAAACCGTACAGCAGACGTCATCACCATACGCATCAGTAACAGTATCGCAACCCTTTGTTCAGTCAGGTTTTCCGGTAACCAGCACGTTCATCAGGCCTGCATCCGAATACGCATAGCGCAGCAACTGAAGGCCGGCAAAAAATACCGCCGTGTTCAGAAAGGGCAGCAGCCACAGGCTCATGTTGTGCATCGCCATGCCGGCCAGCGGCGGCATGATAAGGGCGCTTACGCCCGTGGCCACGAACATGGCAGTGACGTTGCGCCCGCGCACGAAACGTCCTTTTTCACGCTTCATCAAATGGGGTGCAGCAGCAGGGTCACCGGCATCATGCCCGGGCGGGTCTTTATTTCCCGGATGCGCGCCGTTTCGGCGTCTGTCAGATTGTGCGTGTCGGAGAAATCCTGAATAAACGCGTTCACTACGCTCTGGACGACTTCACTGCAGCTGGGTTCACCGCCCCCTTGCTCCAGCGGCGAAGCAGCGTGCCTTTTGTCCTGAATTCAGGCAGCCAGTCCATCAGCATCATCAGGGAAACGGCCACAGTGGCCGCAATCAGCAATAATGTCATCGTTTTACTCCAGCGTTTTTTGGGATTTATGGCCAAACTCCGGCTCAGGTTCACTGCGCTCGTGGCGCATTACATTGACTTCATCGTTCATCATTGCGGAGCGCTCCTCCCGCTCCGGCGACAGGTCGTAGTCGCGGTAATCAAATGCCTCCTCTTCCTGCAGCTCTTCCAGCGCCGCCTCGCGTTCACTTTCCCTGTCATCCAGGGCGCTTTGCGCGTCATCCTGCACGCCAGGTTCCGGCTCTTTCTCCTCCTGTCCCAGCGCAGCCTTAACGGCTTTCTCCAGCGCCCCCGCTTCGCGGCGGTCCAGCTCCTCGCCGCCCGATGTGGCCGCTGCTGCTTCTGCAGGAGCGCCTTTATCGCCTGAACGTTCACTGTGGTCAGCAGAGAGGACTACCGGACTGTCCGGGTTGTCCTTCATCAGCTGGAGCGCCTCCGCTACGTCCGCGGCTTCCAGCACCTTTCCGTGCTTTTCTCCGCGCTGCAGAACAATACGGCTGCCGTCCGCGGCCCCTTCATAGTGGGCGGCTGAAAAATTCACCTCCCCGCTTGAGGGCGACACCGGAACGTGCCAGTTTCCGCGCTGCCGGCCGTGCTCGTTAATGACCGGCCAGAGCATCTCCGGCGTTTTCCCGGCCATAAACCGTGCGTCCGCTGTCAGGTCCTGATCGACCCGGTCTGCCAGACGCGTGCCGGACACCGGCAGGCTTTTATCCCACGCCTGCATTTCCCGGCCTGCCCGTACGTCCTCCGCCCGCATAAGCACTTCGTGCACCGTCTGGCGCCGGCCGCTTTTGTTCTCCACCCGACTGGCCCAGCCGGACAGGTTGTCGAAGTAGGTCTGAACGTGTTCTTTTGCCCTGGAAAGCTGTACGTAGGTGCTGTCCAGTGCGGCCATCATCTTCCGCGCGCCCTCTTCCCCAAACAGGCCAATCAGATATTTAACCGACGCGCCCTGCGAACTGTAGGTGGTGACGGCATAGCCGTAGTCCATGTGGCGGTCGGCGTACTGCGCGGCTGGATCGAAAGAGAGCTGGCGATCACCGGTATCGAGCGTGATTTTTCCGTCCTCCGTTATGACGGTGACCACTCCCATGTCGCTGGCTCGCAGATTGCGGTCGCGGTCCGTTGCTGTCAGGCGGATTTTCTCGCCGGGGCTGATTTCCCGCTCCACTTCCTTAAACACCGCCGCTTCCTCCTTGCGCAGCTCGGCGGGTCGGATCCAGCGGTCTGCTGAACCGTCCAGCCCGGCCATACGCACCACGCCACTCTCCTCGTCGGTTTCGCCTATCCGGTAATACTGCTCACCCCGGCGCACCACGTTGCCCGCCTGCGCTTCCCAGAAAGTCTGCCGGCCCAGATCAGCGTTGCTGTTGTTCACGCGTACAAGCAGCGGCACCGTGACACCGTCACCCAGCGCGCCCTGCGCCTGCAGCCGCGCGTGCACCGCACTGTTGATAGCTTCCCGGTCGGCGTTCAGCTCCGCCACGATAAGCGTGTTGTCACGCGCCTCCGGCGTCCGGCCGGCGTAGTCGTCGGCAATCATGCCGGTCAGGTCAGGTTTTTCGGCCTCCCCACCTGCGCCTGCACGCCCTGCCGGTGCCAGGCTGCTGCCGTCCATTGCGCTGCTCTCCGGGATGTATGCGCCCGGCTGGCGCGGTACGCTCTGCGGGCTGGTTTCCGCCGAAATGCGCACCGCCTCCCGCACGTTACCGGCGATGACAGCCTCTACGGCGGGCTTCAGCGCCGGGATCTGCCGTACGATTTCCTTCATCACCGCTACGTCGGCGGCGCTGCGCTCCAGCGCCAGCGCGAACGGTGCGCCGGACTCCAGTGACTTGAGCTGGTCCTGATCACCGCTCAGCACCGCGCGGCCCCTGCCTTCGGCGATCACGTTCATCAGGGAGGCCATCTGGGCGTTGCCGTTCATGGAGGATTCGTCGATAACGAACACGGTGTTGTGAAAGTCTCGCGCCTGCCCTGCGGCCTGCCACTGGCTGCTCTCGCTGAGAAAGCTGGCAATGGTCTGCGCCGGAATACCCGCGCCGGACAGCTCACTGACCGCCCGGTGCGTGGGTGCAAGGCCGCGAATGTCCGGTGCGTCCTCTGCGGCGGCGAGCGCCGCAGCCACGGTGCGAAACTGCGTTGTTTTCCCCACCCCGGCGTAACCCTGGATGGCAGTAAAGCGGTCGCGGGTGGTCAGGATGAGGTTGCCCGCTTCACGCTGGCCCTCCGTCAGTCCCGCGGCCTTCTCCTCGCTCAGGCCGCCAGCCAGCAGCGGCTTCACGCTGTTTTTCCCTTCGGCGACGTGGCGCAGGATAGACACCTCGTTCTCAAAGTTCTCGCGGGAGATGTACTTCCCGGCCGCGCCCTGCTCCGCGCTGAGTTCGAGAATCTCGCCGCGCTGCACCAGCCGTGACAGCTCATCCTCCGCGCGCGCTGGCGTGATGCTGCGGTCGGCGTTTATCACCCCGGCCAGCGCCCGGACGCCCGTGAACGTCACGTCGGTGCCGGTCGCTTTCTCGATGGCCAGCCTCATCGCGCGCTCCGGCTGGGACCTCTTCCGGGACTCAAGCTCGCGCAGCGCGTCGGTCAGGTCACTTTCGCCCGATAGCGACTTAATGCCCTGCGTTACGCTGACAACCGGCCGGTTTTCCTCCAGCCGGCGGCCGATAGTCGCCTCATCCAGTGGGGTGAACGCGATCACGTCCGAGCCGCTGCGGCGCAGCATGTTCACGGTCGCGTCGTTTACTTCCTTGCCAGCCAGGACCGCCACCACGCTTCCCTCTGTGCGTCGGGTGGCGCCAAAAGATTCGGCGTAGGCGTAGTCAGCGTAGAGCGGCGCGTTGCGGTCGAGCCTCACGCGATCGCCCTTTGAGTTTTCCATCGTGATGGTGTCTTTAAAAAGCCAGCGCCCTTCCTTCACGCCGGTGACGATCAGCCGCTCGCCACTGCTGGCGCGGCTGCCGATATCGGCCGTGGCGCGCAGCTGCTCGCCCTCGCGCAGCTCCAGCTTTTTCTCCCGGTAAAGCCGGTAATGGCTGTCGATGCTGCTGATGCTCACCCCTGCGTCTGGCCCTTTTCATCTTTCAGGGTCAGCAGGTTGTGACGCTCGCTGACCCCCGTGATGGTGAACACTGATTTCTGCCCCTGCCCTTCATGCTGCTCCAGCACCATGCCTGCGCGGTACACGCTGCGGTCGTTGCGGTTGCTGGCGTCCAGCCACACCGGCACCCGCACCGTGACCTCGCCCAGCACCCGCCCGAGCTGTCCCTCTTCGGTCAGTACCTCACGGGCCCGGGACGTGAGCTGGTCGCGTGTGCGCGCGTTGCCCGCCTGCAGCGATACCACCCGTCCCTGCGCCTTTTCATGTGCGAAGTAGCGCGCCGCCACACTGAGCCGGTCTTCAACGGTGTCCTTCTGCACCATCGTCACGCGCACGTTCTCGGTCTTAGGCGTGGCGGTGAACTGCTTCACCCCCGCACTGCTCAGCACCCCGGAGGCAAAGCCCGCCGTGCGCCGCGCATGCGTGTCAGTAACCAGCGTGGTGCCATCGTGCTGCGTTGCCGTCTTCAGCACGTCGTGCAGACCGGAGGTGTTAAAGCGCTCGGACTCAGCAACCAGGACCAGCGGTCGCGCCGGCAATTCGGCCGCAGTCATTTCTTCGGCAGTCATGAGCGTTACCCCGGGCCTGTCCCCGAAGGTGGTCAGCTGGCGCTTGCGCGCGGCTCCGTCGGCCGCCACAACAACAAGCGGCCTCCCGTTCTCTTTGGCCATCGCCATGATGCTGCTGTTGAGGTCGCTGACGAACTGCGTGCCCCCGCGTACATCGATGAGCGACACTGCCCGGTCCGCGTCGGCCACCTGGGCCAGCACGCCCTTTTCACCGGCTGGCACCACAAGCCCTCCGCGCTTCTCCGCGAGCCCGGCAGCCAGCTGCGCCAGCCGCGCTTCATCCCGGACGTGGACGGCGGTGGTGAACAGCGTCTGGTTCTTGTCCACGGCAATCAGCTGGCCGCGCCCGATGGCATTATCGACAGCGCTGCGGGCCTGCCCGTAAACACCCGGGGCGATCGGGATGTGGTTGAGCACGCTGGTCATCACGTCGTCGTAGGTGACGCGCACGCTTTTAGACGACAGCCGCTCGATAGCCTCGCGCACTGCGCCCTCCAGCACCGGCGGCGTGGCGGCTTTTTTCCTGACCGGCGCTTTCGGCTTCACGCTGTTGACGCCGCTCCGCCAGCTCTTCCCTGAACGTCTGCGCATCAAACCCGGTATCCTTCAGCACCGACTGCCAGTGCTCACGCAGGGTTTCGGGGTCTTCAAAGTGCTTGGCCTGTCGGGAATCCAGCGCGGCCATGCTCTTCTGCTTCGCCGTCGCGTTTTCGCCGACCCGATCGAGTATGTCCTGGCGACGCGAGGAAAAAGGCTTCACCGGCACACCGGTGATATCCCACTCCCCCGCGGCCCGGTGTCTTCCGTCTGGTAGCCCGCCGGTTCAATGATGGAGCGGTAATGGCCGCGATAGAGCGCACCGATGCTGACCTGCTCGTTCCACACCATGTCCGTAAAACCCTGTTTGCCGTTGATGTCAGTGGAAAGGGTTTTCCAGCCGTTTTCTGACAGCGTAGCGTTGGCGACAACGGCGTGCGTGTGCATCTGAGGTTCAAGATTGCGGCTGGTATCGTGCATGAAGGTTGCGATCACCAGGTTGCCGGTTTTCTCCATTTCAGTGATGCCGTCGGTCATGGTGCGCGTGGTCGCCAGCTTTTCCACCTCGTCCAGCGTGCGTCGTACCGCCTCTTTATGGGCCTCCACCAGAAAGGTGTCGCCAGTCACGAGTGCGAGCACAGACGCACTTTTAGGGGCGGAGAAGGTCAGGTCATAGCCCGGGCGGTGTTTGTTGACACCACCTTCCATGCGACGCATGTCGGTGCCGTCCGGCAGCTGGCCTTCCAGCACTGCCACGAAGGTATCGCGGTTAACCGGGCCCTCAAGGCCCAGATTTTCTGCGCCGGTGCCGTACCACTCTGTGGACTGCTCCCCGAGGAAGTAATAGTTATCTTCATTGGTGTAGTAAGCGCCGGCTTTGCCGGCGTTTTTGACTGAAGAGACTGACAGCATGATGTACCTCAGAAACGATCGTCAGGGTCGAAGTCACGATGTTTAACAATGTCCACCTGCTGCAGAGAATTCTCCGCTGCGGGCTGTGTGGGAGGAGGCGCGGCGGCTGGCGCTGGTGCTGCAGGAACGGCTGGATTTGCGGGTGGCGGTAGTGCTGTCACGCGCCCGCCGGCCTCATCCGGCGCTGACTGTGCTGACGAACCTGATGCCGTTTCGACGGGTGCCGTCGCACCTGCTGCCGATGCCGCTGTGTTTTCCGCACCCGCAGTATCCCCGGCGTTGCCGGCATTCTGCTCATCTGCGGGCGTTTCCGCTTCAGTCGCATCACCAAACAGACGCCCGACAATCTGCCCTGCCTGGTTGTCGCTGGCTTCGCCCGCCAGCGTCGCCTCGATGTCCGGATCAAACACGTCTTCAACGTCCCGGGGATGCGGCCTTCCGCGATTTCCCTGTAGGGCTTCCAGGGCAGCTTCATACGAACAACCGGCCATTCACCTGGCAGGGTGATGTAGCACTCCAGGTCATTGAGGCTTTGAACGTCGGAATAGCTGACCAGGAACTCGTTAATCTCATCTTTGGAGAACTGCACGCCGTCGCGGATGATGTCGATGCCGTAGCTGTACTGGTCCTTGAACTTCTTATGGCGCTGTTCGCCGATTTCCTTCTGTACCCAGTCCGCAATTGAGCCGCTGGGCGCGCGGTAGAAGACGCGGGTGTTCAGCAGGTCCCAGATGGATTTAGCCGAGTTGGTTCCGTATGTTTCTTCCAGCTGCGGGAAGTTCTGCAGGCCGGCAACGGTACAGCCACCGAACTTACGGCCCTCGGCGCAGAACTCCGGCAGAATGGGCAGCTTGTGCAGGGACGGCAGCTCGTCCAGGAAGATCCAGATGCGACGGTTGCGGTCGGCCTTCAGGCCGAGAATCCCGGACATGGTCATGTAGAGCCACGCGCTCAGAAGCGGCTTCAGCGCATTGTGGTTCTGGCCGTCGCTGGAAATAAAAATCCACGGGTTATCACCGCTCGCGTCTTCGGTATGCAGCCAGTCGCGAATGTTGAACGGGCGTCGGCCCTGTTCATCCAGTCCCTGCAGGTAGCGCAGTGAGCGAACGTAGGTGGTGAGAATGGTGCGGATGGTCATCGCGGTTTTCTCGATACTGCCGTCAACCAGGTTAGCCGCGTCCGTACCCTCAAGAAACTGGCGAAGGTCCGCCAGGCTGATGGACATCAGTTTTTTCAGCAGCTCACCGATGCTGCGGTTCTTTTCGCGGGCCATGCGCCGCGCGGCGGCCACAAACAGCGAACGGGCTGAGAGGACCCAGAACGGATCGCTGCTGCCGCTGCTGTCGGGCAACAGCGAGGTGGCGAAGTTTTCAAAGTCACCCACCGTCCGGCACTCTTCCCACAGGTCCCAGAACGGACAGCGCACGTCAAATGGATTGAGGATCTTGTCTTTATCCTGACGGAAAAAGGTCGGGATAAAGTTGTTACCTTTGTCATAGAGAATGACGCGATCACCGCGCTCGCGCAGCTGGCGCAGCAGATCGTTCAGTGCTGTACTCTTACCTGACCCGACAGTGCCGTGAAAGCCAAAGTTCTGCATCTCTGAGTCTTTGACGATATGCAAACCGCAGATGCTGAGCGGCGACATCACGCCAGCCTTTTTGAGAAGGCGGTTTACGACAGCAGGGCTTGTCGCAAGAATGCGACCGCCAGTAAGCTCGCTCTCACGCTGTTTTGCACCTTTGTTGCCAAGGAACCAGGTAATAGCGAGGATGGATGCAACAAAGCAGAACGTTGCAATCCCCCAGCCGTAAAACGCGGCGTCTTTAACGCTCTCACCCATCTGCACAAAGTACGGATCATTCATCACCTGCTGAGCAGTGTGTTTGAACGCTATCACTTCACCGTCCGGTCGCTGGAAATGAAAGGTCCAGCCACTTTTAGAATTGCCACCGGAGAATTTTGACAGTGGCATCACGAACCACTTAACCATCCAGTAGGCACTGCCGTGAATAAACTCCTGCAGAGTAAGGCGCAGCAGCATCCAGACAAAAAATACCAGCGCTGATAACAGCACGACCCAGTAGGAGGCGATATTCATGATCTGCACAAACATGCCGATCATGTATTTCATCACCTGACCGCCCTGGGTAAAGTCGCGGGCGTTGAGGCTCATTGAAAGTCCTTTATGTGGAAACAGAGACAGGCGCGCAGGGTTGCGGGCAGGCGAAAGCCAGACAGAGAGCTGCGCGGGGTTTAATTACGGTGCGAACGTGCCCGGATGGGCTGACGTGATGTTCCGCCTCCTCCGCCAGACGCAGGGCGCGTCAGGCTGTGCGGCGGGCGGTCTCAGCTGACTGAAACCTGAAACAATGGCTGATTAATCTGGTCTTCAACAAACCGCTGTTCGGCGTCGCTCAGCGCGCTAAAACGCGTGGAAAACCTGCGGATGTAGTTCATCAGGTTGGTCGTGTTGGTGAAAAACACCGGACACACAGTGCGAACTTCCTGAAGAACAGGCTGTATGAGCGAAGTAAACGCTTCGAGCTTTCCGATCTCTTTCAGGTCGCTTTCAAAAAGCACCTCATGCTCCGCCAGTGGGCAAACGGTTACACCCGGGAAGGGATACAAGACGTGCAGCGTGTCCGGATATTCCCGTACTTTGCAGTCAAACGCGTCTTCCAGTGCCGGTAACCGGCTGTTGCTACGCACAGGAGAAAGGAGGCGCTCAGGCTCTACGGTAGCGGCGGTATAGTATTCGGTATGCTGTCGGATAATCCCGGCCGGATCAGCACGACGCCAGATAGCCGGTTCGCGTGCGGACGGCCTGTCGCCAGCGTTCACAGTCAGGCGGGGCTGACAGGATGCCGGTATCCAGTTTCTGGCCTCAGCCGGGGTTTTATCCCGTAAGGGGTGTTGAAAACGCCGCTCCACAAGTGAATAACGTCCGTTACTGCATCGCCATTGCCGACGATGTGCATATGCACGCGGTGCACTGAGACCTCACCCTGAACGGCCCTGCGGGTTATCACGGTAATGTCCGTCACGTCAGTGTCCGTATTCAGCAGAATACCGTGAATAGCTTTGCGCCCTTTTTTACGGCAGACATAATGCAGACGCTTATTAGGTGACGGGAACCGGACGGTAATATCTCTTTCAGCATGGAGGTGCAGACTTAATTCAGGGATTTCGATATCAATTAAGTTAACAGAGATATTAGAGTAATTAAGAAAAAAGATGGCGTTAAGTGTATTAACATATTCACCTCTAAAATATTTAGAGTAGTAGGCGTAAAGACGGTCACCCGAGATTAATCGGGCGACAATCTTTATTTTATGAATTTAACTCGGAGATTTAATTTTTAAAGATTTTACAGCTCCAACGATCGCAGGGATCTGATACCGCGATATATCCATATTAAAGATAATAAAGATTAAGAACGTAGCAACAAGGTTACCGATTACAAGAGGTAAAATGCTCCACTCTGTGACCACACCTAGCAGCCCGCAAGAGACTAAAAGTATAAACCACACTGTTCCGTAGGCTTTGATCTTTCTTGTAATCACTTTTGCCAGCTCTAGGTTTTTTAGCTTTTCTGTTCTAACCATATTAAAAAGACTTGCATAAGATGCTGTGAATGAAAAAATCACAAGCCAGTGGAATAAGCCAAAAGCCACAAAGAAAAGCCATAAGCCAACGTTTTTTGGTTGGGGCAGAGAAAAGTAACTCAACCCACCGAGCACACAGTATGCAATAAAGTGATATTTAACTTTACCGAACATCCCAAAAAAACTGGGAACCTCCCTCTCCGCCGAATTCATTGAGTTTATTATCTCTTTAGAATCCCTTTCAATTTGCGCATATGTCATCATATCAATTACTCCTTACCATTCCCTTTGTAATCTTTATGGGTATGATTTTTAAAGGGGTTAACTAATAAATCATCTTGCTGTTTATCAGCGGCCAACTTGTTATCGGAATAGTTATTCGCACTCGTAGTATACTCTCCCATACGTGACGCTATACCGCTATCTGTTTCACCTTTAGCCTTTACAATGGCTCCATTAGCTTCATTAGATTTATTCTTAACCATAGCCTGCTGCTCCTCAACATCGTTGTGAACATCTGTGCGTATGCTGTTTTTGGCCACTCCAGCCTCAATGCTCTGATTTGCGCTGTTATATGCGCCGCCAAACTGAGCGCCTGCTGTATTCGCCGGTGCGCCCATACCTTCCCCCGTGCTTCCTGAGTTATGCGCATAGTCTCCGTCAATGCGGCCCTGCAACTTCTCTGCAAAGAACTCCTGCACCAGACCATCACGCTGCTTTTGAACGCCTTCATCGGACGTGTTAGTAAGGATGGTTTCAGCATCCCCCGGCGCCCGCTTCTGTGCCCATTCCACAAACTGCTGCGTGTAGTTGTCACGTGCACCTGCGCTGAGCGTTTCAGTCTCGGAGGCCATCTTCTGCATTTCGTGCGTATGCGACTGACTGGCCGTGTACTGCGCGTATTTACTGTCAGAGGTGGTGATGCCGGAAGAGATCTGGTTCATCAGGCCGGACGCGTTGTTATCAACGTGCTGGCCATTATAGGTAGTGCTGTAGTTTCGCAGCACATCCATACCCTGACTGAAGTCCTGTGATTCGCGTGCAGAGATGGTTTGCGAGTTATCGTTTCCGCTTTGTCCTCCCTGTGAAGTTTGCGATGTTGAACCTGTTCTCCCTGTCAATTCTGTACCGCCGTGAACATCACCTTTGATCGAAGCACCAGTGACCCATTCACCCGCTTTGCCCCACAGTGATTTACTTGAATCAATACCAGCCTGAGTTCGTGCTCCAGTGTTTACTGAGGCGCTTCGGGATTTATCTTCAAGCTCCGAGTACGCCTCATTCAGGCTGATATTATTACGGGTTGCATAGTCCTGCGCCACGTTCTGCATTTTGTTTACGCGTTCTGCATCAGTGATGCTCATGCCGGTTGAAGCCGACAGCGTTTTCGAGTCGCTATTGCCAAACTGCTCATGGAACTGCTTAAGCTGCGAGCCCGTTTCCTGCACCGAGTGGTTGTAGCCCTGCGCTGCCATCTCGGTCTGCGCCATACTGTCGCGAACTGAGCGCTGCGCTGCGCTCGCCAGATTGCGGTCAAGATGTAGATCAACCGGCAGGCGGCTGGTTGCGCCGGACGAGTCATACACCGTCTGCCCGTCCTGCGTCATGGTTCGCATGGCACCATTGCCAAGCTGCATCGTAGTCATCCCCTCGCGGTAGGCACGGTTCAGGTCCGTTTTGTGCCCGTTGATATTATCCATCTGAACGTTACCCACGCTCACATTCCCCGACGCCACCGCACCGGAGTCTGCCGCCGACGCGCTGCTGAGCGCGCTGCCCAGGCTGGAGCTCAGGCTTGCAAAACTCTGGCCCAGCCCGGTGAACAGGCGGAACGCAAGGAACGGAATAGACAGCATCAGCCATCCGGCGATGCCTGCCGTGGTGGTGCTGGTTTCCATCAGGCGGTTCATGTTGGAGAGCGTCGGGCCCGTTGCGTGAAAGCTGCTCTGCGTGCTGTAGTTCACCGCAAAGTTAAAGATGGCGAACATCACCGGCCACAGCATCAGACTTCCCATAAAATTCAGGTAGCTTTTGATGACGGACCATGCGATTTCCCGTACGTAAAGCGCCAGCACCATCACCGGGAAAATGCAGATGCAGAACAGCAGCAGCACAGTGTGTAGCTGTGGCAGCACCTCGGTCGCGATGGTGTAGCTTACCGCGTGCGAAAGACGCAGCTTCATAAGCGACTGCTCGGAAGCTATGTCCACCATCGAGGCGGTGTCGTTCATGCCCTTTACGTAGCTGTTCAGTCCGCGACGCAGGCCCGCAACGGCAATGTTCTGCATCATAATCGCCTGCGCTGACTTACTGCTGCCGAGAAAGTATTCATAGGACCCTGCCAGCTGTTCGGCGTATACCGTCTGCGGCGCGTTATTGCCCGGCAGCATGCGGGCCGCATGGGCCATGAACGTGCTGCCGGTGTTGTTACTCTCCGCTGTCAGCAGAGTTTTCAGGCGTGGTGCCGCGTCCCGGCAGACCATAAACGTAGTGCCGTTAGCGTCGCGCCAGTAGATGGCGCGCAGCCGGCTCGGGTTGCCGAATATCTGCGCCTGCACGTCCCCGGACTCCATCACGTCCTGCATGCTGTACTTGTGGTTCAGCATGATGTCCGGGACCACACAATTTTTCGCATACTCACCCATGTTATAAGCCAGCACCGGGTTGCGGCTGTCGATGGTGAAGCTGTCCTGCATCAGCTTACTCGCGAAGAGCATGCCGGTTTTTGTGTAGGAGCGCTCGTCCGGGAAGTGAAAGATGTCTTCATAGGTGGTCGTGAGCGTGTAGCCCACACCAGTAGCCAGATAGAGCGGCAGAGCAAGTCCCGCCGGCACGTTATCGACGCGCCCGATAGTGTCCGGGGCGGTCAGGTCGTTGACCACCACCGTGACCTTTGGTGTCAGCAGCAGCGCGGTGACCAGCACGAACGTCATTCCCCAGCCAAACATCGCGCCCAGACTGTGCGTGCGCAGGTAGGTCATCACGCAGAAGGCAATGCCCAGCATCTCTGCCACCCAGATTGTGCTTTTCCAGCCGCCGTTTTCCATCACCGTGGCGACCGCGTTGAGGCCCATTGTGATCATGCCGCCGGAGCTGACCACCCATATATCAAGCGCCATGCTTACCCCCGAACTGATAGTTCGACAGCACGCTGTCGGAAACGGATGACGAGAGCTGCTGGCGCGTTTCTGACAGGCTGCGGTCATACTCTGCCAGCCCGTTCTGCTGAACCTGGATGCGCGCGACGCGCTGGCTCAGCTCATTGCGCACCTGACGCAGGTTCTCGCGAAAGTGCTTGTTCTCTTCTTCGGTATCGAGCGTGCCTGCTGCCCCGCTCGCGGCTACGTCGATCAGGCCGTTGATGTAGGACATCACCATATCGGCTGCGATGTACTCTGCCAGGCTGCTGACCACACTCTGATCCATGCCCACCGACGCGGAGTCGATGGTGTAGCGCAGGATGCGCACACGGGTGCTGCTGATAAGCGCCTTTTCGTTATCGTTAAGCGCTGTGTCGGTGCGGCTTTTGTCGAAGATGTCGTTGAGCATGTCGCGTACCCGGCCGGTCATGCCCTCATCTTCTGAGAGCGTGAGCTCCGCGATCGTGGGCGACAGGCAGGTTGTGTTGTCGTTGCAGCGGTAGATTTTCTCGGTGCCTCCGTTCAGTAGCGTATTGAACATCGACTCGCTGCCTCCGCGCGGCTGCAGGAACGTCGGGTTGCCATTAGCGTCATAAATCACCGTACCGACCATCGACATAATGAACTCCTTCAGCGCGCGATCGTTGCTGAAAAACTGGTTGAGCTTCGTGAACGTGTCCCAGGTCAGGTTGCGGTTACGCGGGATGCGCTTTTTCTCTTCGTCGGTCGCCTTATCGAACACGCTGTTAGTTTCTCCGCCGACGCCGCAGCCCTGGCGGGAGGCAGCCCAGTCTGAGAACACATCGTGCCTGGTGCCAAGGTCCTGGCAAATCTGGGAACTCGCTGCCTGTGTTTTTGGCCATAGTCCGCCGACGATGGACTGCGCCGCCTGACAGGTGGAAATATTCATGTTGTTGGTATCCGCCGCGAGCTTCTGCAGGTAGTCCTTAACCGCCTTACACTGCGGGCAGATGGTTTCCAGCCCGAGGTCAAAGGCGTAGCCAGCGGCGTTGCTCAGGATCTGCTTACCCATGATTTTGATGCTGTCGCTGTTAATGAAGCTGAACGAGCCGAGATAAGCGTCGATGCCGCCGCAGCCCGACTTGATGTCCGGGAGCGTGACCGAGATCAGCTGGATGTTGCGCACCGGCGTGCGGATAAACAGGTTTCCGCCTGTGAGGTAGCCCGCTGACTGGCCCTGCCAGGCGGCCGCCTGCGTGTAGTTTCCGCCGCCACCGCCCATGTCGTTAAAGAATTTATTAATGTCGTTCTGCACGTCCGCGCTCGCCGCAGCGGAGAACAGCAGGCCAGCAGCTACGCCTGCACTTAACACAAATTTAGTCATCACAGCACCCCCAGACGCACGGCCAGCGCGAACGATTCATCCAGGCGCTGCCTCAGCGCCTCCTCACTCATTTCCCCTGCGACAGCGGGATGGTTACCAGCGACTGCGTGTTGATAATGAAGTCGGTGGGCGTCGCCTGCGGCAGCTCCGCGAAGAAGTCTTTCAGGATGCCGTCATTCACCGGCATGACCTTCGGAAACACCGCATCGCCCTTGCCGTCAAAGCTGTAAACGAACACACCGATGCCGGTCTGCCCGGACACCGACTTAAGAGTCGGATTGAAGCGGTGGCAGTACGGGCAGTCAGAGCGAACAAAGTGCACGATCTGCCAGTGGCCCACGTCCACGCGGCGGCCGTCGCTCAGGTGATACCAGACCGGCTTTGCAGGAGTAGGTTGCGCGTCAGCAGCAGGCGCGCTTTTCGCTGACCGGTTTTCCGGCTGCGCGGGCGCGTCTGCACCTTCTTTCGCCTGCTCCAGGCGGGCAATGTCATCAATCGTGCTGGCCGTGGCCAGCACCGGCGTAAGCATCAGCAATACGGCAAAGAGTTTTGACATCATGGATTAATCCTCGGGCTGGAAGTCGGTAACGATGTTGAGCATGCGGCGCGCCAGGTCGTCCTGTGTGATAAAGCCGTAGGCCAGCGGCTGGTATTTCTTCGTGCGAGGCTCAACCAGGTAAATGGCCGGGAAGTGTTCGATTTTCATCTTCTCTGCCTGCCCGGCGTTCTGCCGGGTGTCTGGCAGGTCCGGGCTGGCGCGTCCGTCCACCGTTACAGGGATAACGGTCAGGCCGTACTGCTCGCTGAACTCCTTCACTACCCCGCCGAGACGGTTATCCAGCGGCTCGTTACCGCGATAAAGAAGAAAACGCCGTAGCGCTGGTTAACGTAGCGGATGGCGGCCTGCTGCTTCTGCCGCTGCTCGGTGTACTGGATGTTGGCGGTGCCGTTGTAAAATGGGTGCTTCAGGCTGTAGTCCAGCTCCGGGTTATCCAGCAGCACTTTCTCCCAGCGCGATGCAAACATGCTCGCCTGATTGACCATCCAGTCCTGCACGATTTTGTAGCGCCGGATGTTTTCGGTAGAGGGTGCAGCATCGCCTCATTCATCAGGTTGTCGCGAAACGCCTGAAGGCGTTTCATCTTCTGCGTGGGCGTCTCCTGCGGCGCGGCAGGTGGTGGTGCAGGCTGCTCTTCCTCATCCTTTTTTACCGGCTCGTTGTACCAGTACCAGCCGACCGCCGGATCGTAGTTGTAGCCATCGGGCTTTGTTTCCTCTGCCGCGTGCAACGGCGATACTGCAAGCAGCAGCGTGAGGCTGATGAGTTTTCTCACGTCAGTCTCCTGATTTAAGGCTGTTCTGGATGTCGGATGTGATTCGCTGGTTCAGCGCGTCCTGATCGGGCAGCTTAATGTTGCTATTCAGGTCGTCGTAAAAGTCGCTGAAGTCGATATGATCGAACTTAATGCCCTGCAGCTCAGCCACCCTTATTCCCCGGCAGTCCGGGTTGCTGCCCGAGCCGAAGCTGATGTCCAGCTGATCCCGGCGTCCCTGCTCCTGCACGATGCGGGCGAGCTTGCTGTCGAAGACGCAGTAGCCCTCTTTCTGCTGCAGGCAGACACCGAGCACTTTCTTCGAGCAGTAAGAGCCGACCTTCACGACAAGCTTCTTCTCCTTGCCGGTGCCGATTTCCTTTTCCTCGGTGTTGCACTGCGCAAGTCCGGCATCCTGACCCCAGCCGCCGCTTTTACAGCAGTTGCTGAAGCCGGCCGCACTCTTGCGGCACGCCATCGCTTTGCCGGTAAACGCCGTGACTGAGTCCGGGTCCATGCCCGCGAAATCTTTTCCCGCAGCGGCGAGTGCCGCCAGCTGTGATACCGCAGCCTCAAAGTTCTGATTCTGTCCCGCCTGCATCGCCGAGCAGCTGCCGTCTGAGCAGTAAAACTCTGAGCCGCAGATATAGCCGGTGCTCTTAACGGTGTGCGCACACTGCCAGGTCAGCTTGCTGTAGACGCAGAGGTTGCCGATTTTCTGGGTGCAGGTACGGGTGCCTTCACTGCAGTTTGGATTGTCGATATAGGCCTGGCAGGTATTGGTGTCGTCTTCAAAAACATTCCACTGTGTGGTGTAACCCCAGCAGTCGCTGTAAAGGCTGTAGGCCTTGCCGCCCACCGTGACAGAACGTGTGCCGCCTGGATCGCTGCAGACCTCACTCATCTTCACCGCGTCGCCCATGTCTGCCGGGCAGCTGTCCGTCCACTGAATCCCGGCACTGACCGTATCCCGGACCGCCTCCATCGGAAGGGTGATGCGGACAATCATTTGTCCGCTGGCTAACTGCTTCATGAAATTATCAACGGCCTGATCGTTGTGGCCATCGCTGTTATTGCGTACCAGAAGGCTGATGATCTGCCGCTGCTTTACTTCCTGCGTGGCTATGCTGAATGCGCCGGAGTAGTTTATTTTGGTCCTGAAATTTTGCCCGAGCACCTGAATGGAGTAATCCAGGCGACCACCGTGATAACCGGGGGCGGACGGATAGAGAAACTCCCACGTTCCGCTGCTGATGATGCCATCCTGCGGCACTGTGATGTCGTACTGAATCCAGTAGTTATCGATGCGCCTTCCGCTGACATCACCCGCATTCAGTACCAGCTGAGTGTTAAAGGTTTCACGTGACCCGGTCGTCACAATTGTGGCCTTACGCGTACATGACTGTGAGAGTGGGGATGCCATCTCACAACTGTGCGTCGTGTAGGTGGTTTTGTTCAGCTCCTGCGCCACGCACTGATTGCCGTTCACCCCGGTAATCGCATTCGCATTTTCCCGGATCTCATCGCTGTGTTTCATCATGTCCGAGTCGTAGCTGAGCTTGTCCGCCGGGTTGTTCACATAGGATTCCCGGGCCGTCTGCCCGAGTTCCGACTGGCTCAGCTCTGTCTGCCCCTTTACGTCGATGTTTGTTGACGTCTGCGTCGGGTCGCCGTAGTAGTCGCGCTGCGGCGCATCAGAGGTGTAGTTGTCAAAATAACTGTTCGGGTCGGCGCTGGTTGTGCCGTTAGCCGACTTCGCGGCGTTAATGCCTTCCTGGTTTGAGGCATCCATTGACGCCGCCAGTGCACCCGCTGAAGCGCAGGTCAGCAGCAGGCCCAGCAGCTGGATGCGGGTTGCTTTATTCATCGGGAGTTCCGGTCAGAGTAAGAGAAGGGCCCGCCGCAGCGGTCAGTGGTCAGGGCCTGTTGCGGCAGTCGCCGCGCTGGCTAATCATGTCCAGCGCCTGGTTCAGCGCCACGTTGCCATACACGATGTCGAAGTGGTCACCACACTTTTTAACCAGCGCCGGTACCTGCTTCACGCTGTAGCGGTCAAAGCGCACCGGGTCTATCTGCACGCCGCGCACCTTATAGGTGGTGACCATGTACATCATGTACTTCGCGGTCTGCTCCATGCTGTCGCCAACCAGGCCCCGGAAGTACACCGGAATGTTCCGCGCTTCCGCCGCTTTCATCAGAATGGCCATCTCTTTTTCCGGCACCGAGGCGGACAGGAAATAGGCCGTCTCGTTTTCCGTGCTGCCGACCTGCGTGCCCTTCGGCGCGTCTTCCGCCTGCGCGGACAGTGCGGTCATCAGCCCGGCGGCAAGCCACAGCGTGTTGCGTGTTTTCCTCATATTTCCTCGCTTAAAGCACGACACAGTTGCGCTTTTTCCAGATGAGATAGCCGTAGTTCTTTTTGCTGTTCGGCATTTCTTTGCCGGTCTGCCACAGCATCACGTTGCGCCCCAGCGGATGACACGACGCTACGTCCGGTATGGTGTTCACCATCTGATAGCGGTAGCGGCTTTTCGGCAGGATGACGGACGGATATTCGTAACAGACGGCGGTGTTATACGGCACGGTATCGAGGATCAGCCCTTCGCGGTGCAGCTTGAAGTCCATGCGCTCAGAGAGCAGCACCGAACTGTTCAGACCGCTCGACTCGTTCACAATGTTGCCGGTAAACGGGTACATCGAGCCGTGTGAGCCGGCACACCAGAACAGCGCATCAATCGGCTTGCTGACACCTGATGCCACGGCGTCGGCCGCGCAGGCCATCTGCGCAACCGGGTTCGCAAACAGCATCACTTCCGGGTTCAGGAACAGCGCAATATTGTCGTTCTGCCAGGTCGGGTCCAGCTCCGAGAGGTAGCCGATGTCATACTCACCGCCCTGCATACACATCTCCGAGGTAATAATGTTGAGCCAGGAGATCAGCGGGTACTTATACCAGTGGACGTGATAGAAGGTGCCGGGGTGCTCATTCGCCGTTTTGGTGCCGGTGCCGGTGCCGGTGTTCGGGATGTTGATGTTGAAGCCTCCCATGTTCACCATGCAGCCGGGCGAGCGCGTCACATCAGTCATTGCAAACGGCTCCCAGAAGCCAATCGCGATGCCCGGGCGCTCAAAAATGGGCGGCGGCACCGGACAGAACTGAATGGGCGATGACGGGTTTTCGGTATCCGGCAGCGACCCGGCCGATACCTGCACGCTGCCGATGCTCATCGGGAACAGGCACTCCCAGCACACGTCGGTGATAGGGTTGACCCAGCGACCGTCGCAGGTCAGGGACGTATTGCCGTTTTCAGCGGCGTTAGCGGACTGGCAGAACCACACCGTCAGCGCCAGAAATACCGTGCGCCAGACCATGTCAGCCCCTTTCTTAACGCCGCCGCGTGCTTTTTCCACTGCAGCCTGCAGCCCCTGCAGGCTTGTCGCACCCGGGATCACGCTGATGTTCTCAGCAGTTGCGCCCTTCACTGGCATAATGAAGAAGGCCGGCGTGCCCTGAATACCGAGCTGCTTCGCAAGCTGGTCATTAGCTTTAAGCGCAGCGTCAGTCGCCTCAACCTCCTCACGCGGTGTGTCAGTCACACCCGCTTTTACCGCTGCCTGACGGATATCCTCATCGAGCAGCTTTCCTTCATCATGCCCGGTCGCGTAGAGTGCCGCGTGGTAGCGGTGGTATGCCTCTGCGCCGCCCTTTTTATAAACAGACAGGCCGACTTTTGCCGCCTGCACGGACGCCGGCCAGCGGCGGCCAAAGATCGGCCACTCCTTATAGACGAAGCGCACGTCAGGATTTTTACTGATGAACTGCTCTACAGTGGGAGCAACCTTCGCGCAGAAAATGCACTGGTAGTCAAAAAACTGGATCACCGCGACGTCGCCCTTCGGATGCAGCACCGGTGAGGAAGGGTCATTCAGCAGCGCGTCCTGGTTTGCAAGCACCGCACCGGCTGCTGACGCCATCTGTTTGTTCTGCGCCTGGGCCTGCAGCTTCTGGCTCATCTCGATCAGGATTTCCGGGTGCGCGCGCAGGTAGTCTGCCGCGATCTCGCCGATCTGCGCCTTCTGCGCGTCGCTGAAGGCAGCCGCTGCAGTGCCGGTCGTGTCTGCGGTCGCGTACCCTGTCAGGCTCAGCGTCAGGGCGGCGGTGAGGATTAACTTTTTCATGTCTGCTCCGTTAGCGGTCGGGAAGACCGAATTCAGTAATAAGGAAGAGTTTCTGCCCGGGTGCCTGCTTCACTTCCGCAGGCACCTGCGTGATGCCGAATTTCTTTGTGATGCTGCCGGTCTGGTCGAAGTAGACCCGGCTGCCAAGGGCCTGTGCGCTGTCGCGAACGTTGCCGCTGACCAGGATGACGCGGGAGGTTTTGGTGTGCGGCACCTGCTGCTTTATCCAGGCAATCTGCCGCTCGTCATCGGCGTCGATGAAGTAAAGCGTCTCGTCAAACACCGGAATGACGTCAAAGGGGTTCACCTTCTGTCCCTTGTGCGCGAACACCACGCCGTTCTGGTCGGCAATGTCGCGCTGCACCGTAAACGAGGGGTCAAACAGCCGGTGGTGCGTTTCGCGCCCGGTGGTGAGTCCGGCAACCGGCGGCGGGCGCATCGCCTCGTCTTCGGCCTTCTGCTGCATTTCCCGCTCAATGTCAACCTGCGATCGGCCTTCAAAGTGCTGTTTCAGGTTGTCTTTGAGAACCGCGATCAGGTTACGCTCGCGAATGTCCCAGGTATCGCCGTAGGTGCCAAGCTCGGCCGCGCCTGCCTGCAGGCTGAGCATGGTGAGCAGCGCGCTGGCGGCCAGTCGCGCCAGCGGAGTTGCATGTGTCATCGGGATGCTCCCGTTGGGGTGATCGGACAGGGTTACTGCGGCGGGTTGCCGGCCTTCATCAGCTCAGCGAGGCGCGCCTGAATCTCCGGCGTGGCGTCCGGCAGGCCAGTAACAACTGCGGGACTCACCAGAATGGCCGCGCCGTGTTCGCTGGCATAATCCGCCGTTGCGGTGGTGACGCTGCGGTCAAAGCGGTTCAGCAACGCTTTACGCTGGTCATCGTTCAGATCCAGCTTCGCGGTCTGGCGTATAAGCGCGTTGGTCGTGCCCTTCATATCGAAGGTGACCAGCACGGGCGGCTTCAGCCAGAAAAACCAGGCGGTCGCGCACGCGCCCACGCTCAGCACAACTGACAGGCCGCAGCCCGCCACAAGGTGTCTTGTATTCAAAGTTGCATCTCCCGCAGCATGTGGATGATGTCGCGCTTGTGCGCGTCGTTATTAGCCATCTCAAACAGGATGTCTTTGATGTCCGCGCCTTCCCGCAGACGCTTCTCGCGGTAGGTGAAGTCCTCGCCTTTGGAGGAAAACAGCCCGTCGCTCAGCGGATCGAGAATGAGGCGGTGGAAGCTGGAAAACTCACCCACGCTGAGCAGGAACGAGCTGTAGCGCGCCTTTTTCGCCGGCGGGAACTTACGGATCATCTCCCACTCCAGCTCGCTGAAGGCGTGCGGTTCCTCCTTCTGAAAGGTGGTGAACGACTTGGCGTCCTGCATACAGGTGAACTTAAACGAGCTGTTGTCGTAGGCTGCAAGCGCTGCCGTGGACAGGTTTTTATCGCGTATCGCCTGCGTCACCGTGCCGTAGGAGCCGTTGTGGCGGCGGGCGGTGCGGTATCCCTCTTCAATGAAGTCCTTAATCTTGGTGCTCGACCCGCCGAGCAGCTTCCAGCCCTCGTCGATGATATTCATCTTCCGCATGCTGCGTGGCGTGGTGTACATCATGTTCTCGTTCCAGATCATGATGGTGAACAAAATGGCCGACAGCAGGTCCTGCTGTTTGCGCAGGTCGCCCAGCTCGGTGACCACGAACTGCAGATCAGGCTTCAGGGTCGGTTCGGACGAGTTGAAGAACTTACCGTAGATGCCTGTGGTGCTGTACTTACCGAGCAGCGTGGTAATTTCGTCAATGCGCCCGCCAATCAGTGAAGAGTGCTCGCGTGTAATCGCGCCCTGCTGTTTTTTGAGGTACTCAATGACGTGATCAATACGCATGTCCTGCTGATACTGAGGCCACGACTCGGTGATGGCCTCCAGAATCAGCGACTCGTGCACCTCGTCCAGCAGGCCGTTGGGGCTGGCCAGAATGCACAGTTGATCACGAATACGCTCGGCCGCGAGTGTGATGTCCGTGACGTTCGCAAACGGGTTAAAACGCAGCGACTCGCCATTGATGTAAGTGCCGCCCAGGCTGCTGCAGGCTGCCTTGTAGGAGTCGCCGATGTCCTGCACCGCGACCGTGCCTCCCTTGTCCAGCACCGAGCGCGCAATCGAGTTTGCCAGCACCGACTTGCCTGCTCCCGAGGTGCCGGACATAAACCAGTTGAAGTTTGTGTTCGGCAGGCTTTCGTCAAACACGTCGATAAACGCGACCTGGTTGCGGTAGCTCGGAATAAGAATGCCCGAGGCGCACAGTTTATTGTCCCCAATTATCGGCATGAGATTCACCGCGTGAAACGACTCCGAACGCTGGATGCCGCCGGTCTTACGGCAGTCAGCGCGCAGCTTTTTGTTCACCATCGCAAACGGCACCGTGGCCAGCAGGTTGCGCAGCTGCATGAAGTCGGCGCGCACGAAGCGCAGGCCCTGCGCCGCGAAGGCGTTGCGCGTTTTCTCGGTGTAGCGGGACGTCAGGTCGTCGTCGTCCGGGCAGAACAGCGTGATGCCGTAAAAGTAGCTCGTGAGGGACGTCTGGTTCGACAGCAGTCGCGCGCGGGCGTCTTTCCACTCAGCGTGCTGACGCGTAGTGGACGGAATGTATTTGGCGTAACTGGTGTTCACGCGCGAGTCCAGCGCCAGGAATCGGCTGTTGGCCTCACCCTGGCTCTTCATCTGCTCTTCGGTGGTCAGCACCATCGTGCAGATAAACGGGCAGGGAATGCCGTTGGTCGGTGACATCAGGTCCTGAAAAATATTGCCGTTCTGCCACAGGTAATGCTCCTGCGGGTTGTTGTCGAGGTTCAGGTTCACCATACGCGCGGCGAACGGCTTACTGTCACTGTCGCTGCCCTCGATACGGATATGCGAGGGTTTCACCCGCCAGGAGGTGGTGCGGTCCACGAACTGCGTGTTCAGATCGGCCGCCGGATCGTACTCGCTGTCGTAGCGCTCAAGACGCGCAGGGTCATGGTTAAAGAACTCGCGCAATACGCTGCTGAACTCCGTCACGCCGATGGCCTCAGACCAGATGTCGGCCGCATTAAGGGCGTTCAGCAGGTTACGGCGTACGTCGCGCACGCGCACCAGATCGGTTTCAGAGAGACTTTTAACCGGCATGCCCCAGACAAAGAAAAGCCGGTAGTCGCGCAGGGTCAGTGGATGGTCAAGCCCGTTGCTGTAGGTATAGCGCGCCCCGTTCAGGTAAAAGCGGGCGGTGACGTCGTTAAACTCCTCCGCCCGGTGTCCTTTCCAGGCAAAGTTTTTCAGGCCCTGCTCGACCTGCTCTTTCACCGCCCGGGACGAGACCAGCATCACCTGGAGCGGAACGTCGCGGGGGCCACGTCGCGCAGCAGGTACTCAAGGCTTTCTGCCAGCTTCTCGTTGGCGCCAATCAGCGGCTGCGACTCAATTACGAAGCCCACCGACTCCTTGTTCACCCAGATCTGACTTTCGCTGTCATAGTCCTGGTAAGGCAGCAGGTCGCGGATATGGGGGTAGTCCATGTCCTGCAGCTTCTGACGCGTTTCATTCGTTGTGTCGCGCTCCCCAGAATGCCCGCCACTGTGTCCACCACGTTCAGCGGGTCAAAGCGGAAGCCTTTCAGAAATTTCATGCGGACCTCACATCAGAATGCCGTTCCAGTCGCCGTGACTGGAGACGCTGTAGATGATTTCGCCCATGTGGACGTTGTTGTCGGACGAAACGTACGGCGCTATCCAGATGCGTGCAACGCCGTCAGGACGGCGGAACGCGGCGGCAGGCTCCGGAAAGCAGTGCGCCGCGCTGCAGTATACGGTCTGCCTGGCCACCGGGCGCAGCACGCCGTTTTCACGCGTGAACGGGCGGACGCCGGTGTTCACCACGCGTAACGGGACGCCCTCGCTCAGGCTGCCCCGGCCCGCTGGCGCCTCCGTCTGCGGGTCCAGCCGGATGGTGCCGGTATCAATCAGGCGGTAGTCGTCCAGGCGAATGCCAGCGCCGGTAAAGCCGCCTGCGGCGGAAGCTGCTGACGGGGCGTTGCCGCTGCTGCCAGCAGACATGTCGTCGGCCTGCGACATCCAGACCCCGGAGTCCTTAGCAGGCTTGTCGAACTCAAAGTCGCTGTTCATGCCCGCACAGCCGCTCAGCATGACGGCCAGCGCGCTGATGATAAAAGAGTGTGCTTTAGTCATGGCGCTCTCCGTCTGTGTGTTGGTTGAGAAGGTCTTTAATAAGGGACATGACCAGCACGGTTTTCCCCGCGCCGGTTTCGCCCGTCATCAGGAAGTGACCAGCAGAAGACTGGTCATCTGCAGGATGTGTATTGCATACATCTGTCGGGTTATTCATGGTGTCCTCCGCGCGCGCTACCGGATGACAGCACGTCGATTTCGGTAAAGTCGATAAAGAGTTCGCCGTGTTTGCCGCTGGTCCCGAGCCGGGACAGCATGTCCAGGGCGAAGGTGTCGCCGGGTGCCACCTCCAGCAGGCGGCGCAGCGTTCCCCGAAAAGCGCGACGTAACCGTCGTCAGGAATGAGCCCGGGCTTGCAGTAGAGCTTCTTGACGCGGTAGCCCAGTGCCTGCAGACCCGGAATTCGTGCATCGGCCTCACGCCCGAAGCAGCTCACCGTCCTTTCGGTAAACACCATCCAGCCGCAGTGCTCTGCGTGACGAAGCCGGATTTTTGTGTCTGTCATTGCGAAACGCCCTGCGGAATCATATTTTTCGGCTGGCTGCCTGAAGGGGTAACAAAGTCATTCATATTGAGACGCGTCGCGTCGCCGAGTTTGCCGACAAGGTCCGGCGGAAGACTGCTGTTGCCCTGCTCACGCGTCTGCGTGTCCTGCTGCTGTGCGCCTGAGCGCTGCTGCTCTTTTGCCAGCTTCGCAGCCTCTTCATCCTCAATAAACTTCGCGCGGAACCCCTCAATAAAGACCACCTCCACGCGGTTCGCCGCGCCTATCGGGATAATCGGGTGATACTGCTCGGCGCGCTCGATGTAGTAGTCGGCCAGCTTGTCCGCCGCCTTGCCCACGCCGCCGCCGATGGCACCGCGCGCCACGTCTCCTCCGCTTACCGTGCTGGTTGCCCCAATGCCAGTCACCGTCTGACCAACCTGCGAGGCGCTCTGTCCCAGCCCACCCAGCGCGCCGGCGGTAAACGCCAGCCCGAGGATTTTGCCGTTGCGCATTACCGGTACACCCTTGATGCCGTTCTTCCCGTAGAAAGCGACGTGACCCTTCACCGCCTGATCGATATGTTTACCGTCAATGATGCAGGAGAGACGCTGCAGCTGAACGATGGCCCGCTCGCTGGAGATGTCGCCGTAGGCAGCAGCCGTCACGAAGCAGTTATCGAACCGGTCGAACTTGTTGTTGCCCGGCAAATGCGCTTTTCCCTTGAGCTTAAACTGCATCGGCACCAGGTTATTCTCCCCACGCACCGAGGCATTGGCATCGGCGCCTTCAATAACGATTGCGTCGGAGAACGTACCGGTCGGCACCCAGAAGGAGGTGTCTTTCGCTTTGGGCTCAAACGGCGAGTAATCAAACGTCTGGTTATCGATCTGGCCCCTCTGCACGGGCGCAGGCGCAAAGGTATATTCCGTGCGAGGCGGTGTATCACCTGCGCTCTGCTGACCGCCCGGAGCGGTTTTAGACTGGTTCTGCTGATTTTTCAGCTGTTCCATCAGGTCGCTGACATTCTGTTGCAGGGACTTGTTGTTGTTCATCACGTCCGACATCTGGTCTTTCAGCGACCTGAAGTCTTTCTGCATTAAGGAGAGCTGCTCCCGCGCTTCCTTCTCGCGGTTCTGTGCGCTCACCAGCAGCGAGCCCTGCCCCGAACCGTCAAACGTATTCACTACGCCGCCGCCGGTCAGGTCAGGCTCGGCAGCAGCTTTATCGGGCTTGCCCGCTTTGTTCACCGTATGACCGGACACGCCACGGTTGGCAAGGTACAGGCCGCCGATGATTACGGCAGCGGCGGCCAGAATGATGGCAAACAGCCGGCGCTGCTTGCTGCGGACCAGGTTGTTAAGGTTCATCCGGGCCTCCTCGGGTGCGGAACACAGTGATCACCGACACCTTCGCATCCGGCTCCAGCACGTCCAGCTGTGGATTAAAAGCGACGGCCATTACGCCCGGGCTCCAGAAGTAGCGCTCACTCAGGCGAATGCGCTGCGAAGAGAGGCTGGTTAAGTCGGTGCGCACGATGCGGACCCGGTCGCCTTGCCACGCGGTCACCGGACGCAGAGCAAAGGCGCTTTTCACCGATTCGCTTACCGGTACGTCGGTATTTTTGCTGAACACGTAGCCAGCAGGCTTGCGGTTGGTGATAAAGCGCCCGACCAGGCCGCTGATGAGCGCGCTGTAGGTGTCCTGCTTCTGCTCGTACTCCCGCGCCTCCTCCGTACCCTGTACCTCGCGGTTATCCACCGTCAGGCTCAGCCCCGCTCTTTTGCCTGGCGTGGCCTGCACAGAGAAGGCAAAGCCTGACGCGGTCTGAACGAACATGGTGAACGGCTTATCGGTTACGGTAGAAAATACGATTGCGCCTTCCGGCGTGGGTGATTTGGCGCTCAGCATCCCCGGCGCCGCCTGTACGCTCAGAATACGGTCGTCATTTACGCGCAGGTAGTTTGGGTTAGTGTTGCTCACTGCCGCGTTTACGCGGGCGCCAGGGTTAAGCGTCAGCTGTTCGGCGCGGGCACCGAAGGCGGTAAGCAACGCCACGGCGCTGATTAACAGGGATTTACGCATCAGGAACCTCCAGGAAAGCGCTCCAGCAGAGACGGTTGTTTCGGGTATCGGTGCGCAGGCGGTAGTGCTTCTTCACCGGGTCCGCGTCATGCAGTCCGTAACTCAGTTGCAGATCGCCGATGACGTCCACGATGCCCTTGTCTGGCCAGACGCTGACATCCTTCGGATAGAACACCGAGCCGCCGCTGTTTCCCTTCACGCGTGAGGCTTCGTCTGCCAGCACGCCTTTCAGGGACTTCTCTGCGCCGTCGCAGGCACCGGCCAGCAGCATTTCGTGGCTGGCGTCTGCGTTACTGTCGGAAATGTTGAGGCGCAGGTTCAACCACGCCAGCGCCATCAGGCGAAGGTAGCGGGCGTCGCCGCGCTCGCCGGTAAAGCTGAACGGCGTGTCCGCGCCGTAGGGAATAACAATGGTCTGTCGGTTGTTAACGAGCTGATTCATGAGCGCCCGGTTATCGCCGTAAATGCGCCAGCAGAGCGCCAGCGCGAGGATCGTGATAACGAGCAGCACCAGAATAGCCACGGCCATATTGCGGTTTCCCGCCGAACGCAGCTTTAATTCCATGTTGTCTCCGGAGGGGGTCAGGCGACCCAGTGCCGTTTGTAGCTGTCAGGCAGGATGCTGATAAAGAAGCGCATCACTGATGTAGGCAGGCACCAGTACGCTAGGTTGAGAAGATACTGAGAACCGCGGCCTTTCTTGAGGTGACGAATTCCAACCACGGCGGCTAAGAGCGTGGGGCCAAAAATCCACATGTTGAGAAACACTGCCAGCAGTGCCAGTGGCACGTACAGGCAGAACTCATCAGGTGGCAGCCCCACGAACCGCTTTTGCTCGGAAAACGTAGCCGCAAAGGTATACCGGTCACGTTTATCCATAAGCGCGCATTAAGCCGGGATAATGCCGAAGGCGACGTTGATAAATACCATGACCGCAGCGATACCGCCGAACATGGCCAGGTTCTTGGTTTTCACATATGTAAACACGGCCGCGATAATTTCAAGGATATAAAGAATCCACACAACTGTAGATCCAGATCCGAATGTATCGTTAATCGTAGTTTTCCCGTTTGCGAACAGATCTTCGGCGTGGGCTGGCATCGCGGCTGAAGCCACGATCGCCATTCCGGTAAACAAAGCTGGCTTGTTTACTTTGTTCCACGCTACCGCCCCTGCCTTGCGGCAGTAATTTACACACGAAGAGAGAGTGCCCTTCATAGGATTTTTCCTCAGTTAGGGATATAATGGTCAGTCGGTTGAACTATCGTCTGTTGCTGGCCATATGGCCTTAAGTCAAATTAATATCTTAACGGTTACGCCTCCTTTACATATCTGCAGCATTGCTACAGAAACTTACAATTTATTTACGGGCTGGCGTTTTTTTACGCTCCCGGATCGCACACTTCAATTTAAGTTATTGATCTTAATGATCATTTTCTCTTATCGTCGTAGTGAGAGATTTCACTTAAATCACTAACTGGTTGAATGGAAATGAAAAATCATGGCTGAAACTGCCGATTTGATTGTGCATGTCGCCGATCCGGCGGGCCTTTCGGCTAAGATTTTTAGGACAAATGATGAGACGGGCTTAAGTAACCTGCTTGAAGAGGCCCTTTTCCGTTACAGGCGCGACCCGGGCTGGTTTGAAGTGACTACACCTGAAGGGCGCTTCTATGCTTGTCAGCTCGTCACCATTCCCCTGCTCATATTCATTAAAAAGCGTGTCCCCGGCAGAACGCTGCAATCGGCTGCTGAGCGGGCACTGTCGCAAATCAGTCCTTATTCAGACACGGTGGTGCCTGATGCCTGGATAATGATAAATGCGGATTTACTCACCCCCTCCGCCGTCCCGGAGTAAACCTGTGGCACGCCCGCAAATTAACAAACAGTCTGAATAAGGCGGTATTTACTGAACCGGGCGCTGACAGTGCTCCTGAAAATAACTGTGCGTCGGGATTAATAAATCCCATATCTACGCGGGAAATAAAAAGCGCTCCTTCCGCCACGAACAAAAGGAAAGACAGCCCGGACGCGGATAAAATTATGGAGCGCGTCATGCTCGGCTGGCGCGTAAAGGAAATATGCGAAGAGCAGAGCTGTTCTGAAGCTTATATTTATAAGCTGATAAAAAAACGCAAAGGCAGTTCTGCAATGGATTATCGCTGGAAGCAGTGGGAACTGATTGCGGCCATGTATCACGCTGAGCCAAAATTGACGCTGGAAGAAATTGAACAGGCGTGCGGTGTATCACGCGCGGTGATTTATCATGCCGTTAAAAAAATAGCCGAACGGGACGGGAAAGAAATTATTCCGCGCGAAAAAGAAAAAACTGACGGCAGAAGACGTTGACAGCATAAAGCAGAAGTTAAAGGAAGGTGTACTCCGCAAACATATCTGCACCGAATATGGCATTACTATTGATACGCTTATTAAATACGTCGGCACGCGCGAGGAATACAGGGCCATACCGGATGATTTAAAAGCTTATGCGGTTCGCCTGCGCGTTCAGGGTAAAACACTTCAGCAGACCGCCGATATTCTTGGGGTGACGGTCGCGACGGTAAAGCGGGCATGGAGTAAAAAGAAGGATTCGCCTGAAATTAATGAAAAACGCGTCAAGTACGATAACAGAAACGTGCTGTCTAAACGCGATCGCGATCAGGCTGTGAATGCCGTTCTGCGCGACGGACATACGCGAAAGCAGGTTTATAAGCAGTACGGAATCAACGCGCTCACGCTACGCAGATATATTCGTGATGCACAAAAAAGAGAGACAGAAGAACTCAGGAAGAAGGATAAAGGATCAGACAGCAAGGATGAAAGCTGAATAAAATTGCCTGACACACTCCAGATCCTGCCAGGCAAAAAAACTACTATTTGAAGAATTCAAGTAATTTACCAGCCACTCTTTCCTTCATTTCTTTTGGCCAGTCAGGGTCAAGTAGCATTTCATTCCTGACGACTTTAGAAGAGTCAATAGTTTCCTTCATGATGCCGAAAATCGCATCTATAATGAAACCGTTCATAAGCGCATTTTTAGCAATTAACTCCAGTTTCTGATCCAGCGTCTTTGCTGAAGCATCTTTATTAATTTTATTCTCATGCACTCTCAGGCCGAGCCTGAACATTTCCATTACAAAAGATGATCGATTTGCAGTATCACGAGACTCACCGTCTTCAAGCATTTTTTCCACATGCGCATCAACTTTCTCCAGCAATGAATACGGGACAGTAAGGTAGACGCGGTTTCTTTTAGATGAATTTTCGTCATTCATATTTATTTCTGCCTTAAGGTTTTATAACGTTCCGGAAACAGCTCATCAGATGAGTTCAGACTGGGTAACACCTGTCTAAAACAGTTACTTTTATGGATGCCACCCGGCAACCGTATAGCCTCCTTAAGGAAATTTCAAGGCATCAATCGGGCAATTTTATGCATCTTATTTTCTTTAAATATATGTTTTTAATGATTTTGCCTGAAAGCAACTTACTGGCCACCAACAAGAACGCTGCCGGCAACCAACTGGCAACCACAATAGCGCTTAAACTTCCCACAAAATTAACATAATACACTGATATTAAAGACATAAATAAGCAAAAATAAATTTGCGAGTGGTGTGAAAAAACCCTTATTCTTATGATATTATTGAGTTAACAAGCACCCCCGAAATTTTCAAATCAGGAGCCGCAATGCGTTTATTCCGACACGCTGCAGCCCTGCTGGCTACAGGCATTTACTCAGCCAGCGTGAATGCGGACTGTTTTATCAAAGCCGGTGAATGGTATTCCATCGATCCGGACTATCTGCGTGCTATCGCCTGGCAGGAATCCCGCTATAACCCGGCAGCAGTAAATACGAACCGGTCAAAGAGCGGGAAGCCCGGCAGCAGCGATTACGGCATTATGCAGATTAATTCGGTGACGATGCGTGGATTACAGAAAGAATATCCCGGACTCAGCAAAGAAAAGTTGCTCAGCGATCCGTGCCTGAATATTTATATTGGGGCTATGCTGCTGCGCCGAAACTTCAATCAGTACGGCACAACATGGCTCGCGGTAGGCATGTATAATGCTGGAATGAAAAACATTCCGGTAACCATAAAGACCCGCTATAACTATGCCATGCTTATCGACGGACATTACAAAGCCATCAAGTCAGGTAAAATCCCCCGCACGGCAACACATGATTAAATGAACGCGGGACATAATGAAGGCCGCACCTGAGTTATTTACTCTGTGCCCGGCGTTAATTAAAGACGGCAATGCAGCTCGTGCACAGAATTACCCGTTCCGGCCGATGCCGGGAAAGGGTAACACGCATAACGCTCCAAGATATTTTTTAAATATGACCGCAGGAGTATTTTGCACAGGTTTATTATTATGCTTCTCCGGTTAAATACCGGCGGCGGATAACAGGCAAAAAAAGGAGCCAGCCTGTTCCTTTCTGATTATTATTTTATTTCGGCCAGTGCTCTGTTAATTTGGCCTGAATGCCCTGACTGTGCCAGAAACAGTCCCGCCCTACCCGGTAAAACTCACCCGCTTTGTAACGCGCCAGCGTAATTCCTTCACCGCCCAGACTGTCGCCAAATTTTTAGCGATAACATCCACCGTTTTTGCTTCAGAGCACCTGGGTAACCCCGGTCGGTAAAGACGTAGCCCACGTCGCCGTAAGTCCGGTTAAAAGGAGATGCGCTGGAAACAGACATATCCTGCATTCAATCAAAATAACTGAGTTTGTATTTATCAGTCACGGATTTTAATTCTTCTTCTGTCGGTCCAGTTAACACTTACGCTGCCATAACCCCGCTTGCCAACGGAGCATTTAACGCCCGGAAATTTTGCCTTAAGCTCTTTGCGAATATTCCCCGTTACCTGTACCGCACCTTTTTTATCCTGAGAAAGTGATGCATATTCCGGTGTCGTTTTGATCCGCTGACATTCCGCTTTATACTGACGCACGGCTTCTTCACACTCCTGCTTTTTCCGGCGTTGTTCAGCCTCTGCGTTTTTTACGGTGCGGGCGGTTTCTTCTCCGTTTTTTATTTCCGGAAATATGCTCCACTGCTTACCGTGCAGAATACTTTCAGGCAGCGCGCGGGATATTTCTCCGCTCCCGAAGGCAATATCAAATGTTGCACTGCCGCCGTACGAAACGCACCCCGAAAGTGACCCCAGTTCCTGCTCGCCGTGAACCGCGAAAATGACGCCCCATCCGCGATTGTAAAGAACCGTGCTGACAACCTGGCCGATGACGACTGGCTGCGCATTTTGCATTTTCATATCAGTTTTTCTTAATGCTGATGATAATGTCGTGCGACCCGACTCTGGCAGGCCACCGGGCGTTTTCAGAAGGGACTGTCGTTTACGATGGCCTCAGTGCCGCCGGCAGTTGCCTAATTTTCACATGCAGGATTCAGGGCATTTTCCAATGAGATGATGCCGCGTGCGACGTCGCTGGCCTGGTAATGATCGAGCCCTGCCGCCCGCACTGCGTGAAAGTTATCGAGAAACTTTTGAGCTTCTTCCGTCAGCACCTCAGCGGCACGCCGGATATATTCTCTGCGGACTTTCTGCCATGAGTCCGTGCGGTAAAAAATCTGACCACGGCTGGCGATGATGTAACGCTCCGTGAGAGATCCCCCAGGTCGTACAGCGCCGTCATGCCGCCGCAGAATTCGCCAGACGTGGCAGCGCGGTATGCCCCGCGGTCATCAGCGCCAACACATCGGCTTCATTGAGCAGCAGCACATCCGCGCCATAGCTGCCGTTTCGCGGCGGGCAGTGCGCCCCTGCTGCAGGTGTGACCATCTTGCCCTTCTCCCCGGGGCATGCCAGCGCGTGTGCAGCTCGTTCGCGCTGACGCAGATTTTCTGGCCCTGAGAGGCGGAAATCGTGGTTTTTTCACCGTTAACCCATGTTTTGGAAGATTCGAAAGCGACGGTGTTGACGTTTTGTGTGTGCATGCTAGTTCTCCTTCAGGTGGTCAATTCATGTTTCGGTTAGCTCCTCGCGGCAAAGGACTGAGAAGCACCGGCAGGTAGCAGATACAGGGGCGCGAAGCGTTTATATACTTTTGTATCTGATGAATGACGGTGCTTTGATTCGCCCGCCGCTTGGAACATACCGCAACATGACCACAGCTCCCGGAGATGAGCAGGCACACACCCGACCGCAACGCGGGCATCCTCAGCGACCACGGCCTTTTGTGGCCAGTGAAGGCGCCCGTGCCAGCCCGCTGCAGGGGCTGCCATGGCCAATGCCATCAGATCCTAGAAGGCCCGAAACCCGTAGGGGTTCGGCGGAGCTTACCGGTCCGCCGGTTAGCGCAGTGGGGCAGACTACCCGGCCATGCCGGGGAGCTGAAGGGGCCATGAGTTTTTAACTGCCCCTGTATATATCGAACCTGATGCACTGGATTAAAGCCACCAGCGCTGACGACATCTGAGACCGGTCATTGAGAAGGCGGCTATAGAGAAGAGCAACACTCAAACAATGTTCAGATGAGAATAAATGACATAACTAGACCATTGTTTACTGCGATCTATTGGCCTGCTTTTAGTTGAGGGTGAAAAACATGAAAGCCTTAGTTGGTGGTGTGTAGTTTTACCTAACCGCGCACTCTTTTAAGATTGAACCCGCCACTCATTCCTGTTTTGGTGGTTAAAACCATGATGTGGTTAAAAATTTATTCCTGCCACCAGCAGAGTCTTCACTCATTCTGTTAAGCAAAGACTAACCCATCGTCGCCAGTCTTCATTCAACAACTTTCTTTCCGTTTTCTGAGACAGTGAATCACCTGTATTAACGCCATGCGTCTGATTACGCATCAGCAGCCGTTATTTTTAAAGTTCTGATCATGAATGCCGATATGTGCATGTATTAGGCAGGTCAGTTTCACAGGATATAGATCCACAGCTAAGTCACCTTACCCATAGACACTGGCCCACCCTTAAATCAGATAACTTACTCTAAGGGAACTCATGAGACTCAAATACGCCGCTTTATTACTCGCTGTTGCGCTTACAGGTTGTGACAACAATAAAGAAGTGATTGGCTGCTCTTCTGACATGACTAAGTCTGCTTTCCTTGATTTGATCAAGAAGGCGGCTTTTGAAGATTTATCCGAGCAGGTCGATAAATATCAGGACGTTACCAGCCAGACCAAAAGAAGTGCCTTAGACAAAATCAAGCTGGTGCTTTCTGAGATCTCGACAACCTCAAGTGATACAGGCAGCTCTATGAAAACCTGTGAAGCGACGGTGTCTATGACGCTGCCAGCTGAAGAATACGCTCAGCTTTCTGAGGCGTATCGTAAGAACTTCAACCGCAATCTGGATAAGCAACTGGAAGGCCTGTCGCTTGAAAATAACGCGAACGTTTTTTCAAAGCGCATCAGCTACACCGCTCAGGCGACTGACGATCAGAAAAACGTGTTCGTCAAAGCGCAAACTGAAAACCCTGTTTCAATGGGAGTGAGTCTGATAACTGCACTTTCCATCATCAACCCCATCGTTGAGCAGCAGAAAGTCCAGCAGGCTAAAGATACCCAGCAACGTCAGATTGAGGCCCAACAGCAGGCTCAGCTGCAAGCCCAGCAACAGGCTAAGTATGAAGCAGATCAGCAAATTCAGCGGCAGGCACAGCTTCATGCGCAGGAGAAAGCTGATCAGGAGGCTCAACAGCTACAACAGCGTGCCCCACAACAATCCTATCAGCAGCCTCAGCAGCAGAGTTCTGACAGCCTTGCGCAATCCCGGATTCAATTCGCAAACGCAGACTCTGATCTGAATACCGCCTGGGGATCGTTAACACCTGCCAAGAAAAAGAGCTACTCCCTTCTCAGCGACAGTGGATTAAAACCAAAGACGCTATGTGCGGCAAAGTCTCAATGCCGGGCAGTGACTATGAGCTGAAAAAAATGGTCGACTGTCAGGCACAGATGACAGTATCAAGAACCGGCTTTATTAAAAACCAGTAGCCCAGATAAGACAGCAAGGATTCACCCTGCAGGCTGCTGGCCAGTGATCGCGCTGGTGCCAGCGTGCAGGGGTTTTTATTGTCGTTGCCATAACCCCTGCAGCCATGCCCGAACCGCATCCCTTTGCGATTCGGCGGAACTTAAGGCTTGCCGTTTCAGAACAAGATAATATCCAGGAAATAATATGATTAACGTTCGCGCGATTAAAATTGTAGTAATTGCATCATTATTTGCTTCTTTATTCTCACATACAGCTTCTGCAGATCCCGACCGTGACTTTTCAAAGGTAGACTGCAATGATCCGAAAGTGAGAGGAATGCTGCTCGGGTCTTACAATGAAATTGAGAACAACGCAGACCACCCAACTGTTATTGATTTGTACGATCAAACGACTGTTAAAGGGGAGGTGAACAAGCTTATCTGCCACGGGACTTATGAGTTTTCTGATGGTGATAAGGTAAATATGACCTACAAACTGTATAAGAATAGCATTGGTCAGTTCATAAATAGTTTTGAACCTGATTCTGACAATTAATACATCTAGGTTTGAGTATTTAAGTTAGCGGTAATCCACCGCTAACCTGTCAGGATAATTTGCAGAAAACCGCTCATAAAGCGCTAAATTGGGAACGTCGCAAATCAGGCCAACCTGACGGCGCGTTCCGCACCGATTGCAAACTGAACAGTGTGTTCAGAGTGGAGTAAAACAGACCCTGTCAAAGCTTGTTGCCTTCAAGATGGCAGTTATAAGATGTTCCGCCATGCTCATTGATTAACCAGTCAACCGCCTGACCGGAGATGAGGTTAATAGTGACCTTTGACATGATGATCCAATCTTTTTTATCTCTGGATGCCTCGATTTTGTATTCAATTTCTCTTTCATTGACAGTCGGCCTTGCAACTCTAAACCATGTATCATCTCGCTCCAGCGACTCTCCATCGACGGAGACGATGACTGCCTCGCTATACCATATGGCTGTCAGTCCATTTTTTACACACGTATTCCCTGCCTGAGCTTTCATATTGAAGCAGAGTTTGTTTTGCCACAGATATGGAACAGGCCAGATGCCTGTGGCTGACCTGTCATTTTTCGAAGCAGGTTCACAGACTATCAACTGAGTGGCTGCGACTACGTGTGTTAAGGGCAAAGCTAACAGGCCTAATAAAATTCCACGTTTCATATATCCGAAATCCTTGTCGATAAAAATTTCTGTAACGTTATCTAACCTGAACACACGACAGGCTTTTCATTCACAAGACTCACTGAGTATCGGCTGTAAAACGCGGAGCATTAACTCACCCTGCCGAACTGAAGAGCGAATGATGCATATTGCGAATCCTAATCGCAGGAACTGTTTCTGGTGTTTGCCATCAGACCCCAGCCGTAAGGCCCGAGACGGGCGGAGCTAACCGGCTCTGCCGTTTAGCGCTGTGGGGCTGACGACCCGGCCATGCCGGGGAGACGGGGGCCATCATGTTTTTGATAACTTTGACCTTCAGGGAAAGAAAGCTGACAAAGCAGCTGCGGCACAGCAGAAGAACGAGCAGCCGCAAGAATCAGAGAGAAGATCGGGAGACAGCCTCCGGACAGAGAAAGCGCAGGCGAAGAGAGAGAGGCGGTGCGTCAGCACCGGCCTTTTTCCGGCCCACAGGGCCGCATGCTTTAAGCCGCGGCCGCAGTCGGCACTGAAGGCAGAGACTTATGCGTTTTGGGGGCGATTTCTTCAGCAGTAACGTCTGCGCCAATGCTGCGCATTTTTTCCAGCACGCGCTCAAAATCATCAGGTGTCAGTGAAAGCTGCGCCGCCAGATAAAACAGTGCGGGAACAGACATGCTGCGTGACGGATTACTACCGGTGTATTTTCGCCACTGGTTGCCGTCTTTAACGCCAGAGAGCGCAGCCATCTGACCGTTGGTGTAGCCGAGCGGCTTCATCAGTTGCTCTAAGGAGCTGGCAGAGGAGGGTGAAGCTGGTTATTTTTCGCATAAGAGATACGGGAGAGGTAACCCCTCCCGCCGGACATTTACGCGATATATTTAATGATAATGGCCGTAACGGCTGCCACGGCACCCAAAAGACCACTCGCTACGGCAAGCGGATACCACAGCGTCTCGCGGTTAAATTTGTTCGCCTCAGCATTCAGCCTCTGCGTTTCCGCCATCAGCCTGGCAATTTCAGCGTTAATTTTCACGGTATCAGGTTCGTTCATATCGGTTGCAGACACCGGTCTCTTTCTTTGCGGGGTCGGGATTGAGTCCCTGAATCCTATGCGGTTATTATACCCCGGCGGCACGGTTTAAAGCCGGCGTGCCGTATAAAATTTGTTCGCCCTGATGCGCCAGGCTATACCACCAGACACGGGTTAGCTTTTGCAATTGTATATGACGTTCCAGTCCGTAAACGTTGCAACCCTGCTGACAGGCTTCAGCCGCGTGATGTTTTCCGCGATGCCGTGACCTGTCAGCGCGGCTTCAACCGTTTCAAGCAGGCTTTTGTTAACGTACAGGGGAAACCATAAATTGTTATCTGGCCCCGTCAGTTCCCGGCAGAAATGAAACTTACGTTCTTCACCCGTATGGATCGCAATCACAGTGACGTTTTTACGCGCACTGAGCTGTCTTTCTTCATGAATTTCTATGTGATCACTCCTGTAAGTTTGTCTGCTGCCAGCGGTTTGTGATCATGCCCGGCCCCAGCCAGTAGCCCACGTCAAACTCCAGCACCGCCACCGCATGCTTATTGCTTAATTCCGGATTTTATGGCTGGTTATCCAGTGATAAGGTTTGCTCTGCAGACATGTTAATCTCCCGTTCTGTGATCAATGTTTCTCTGATGCCCCGGCTTCGTCGTAGATACCAGGGGCGGAATCTGGCAGGGCTTATACCCTGCCTCTTTTCTGTCCCTAATCAGACAAGCCCTCGCTCTGCCATTGATACAGCATCATTACCCGCCACCACGATGTGGTCGATTACCCGCACACCTATCAGCTCAAGCGCTTTTTTCAGGCGTGCTGTTATCTGTTCGTCTGCCCGCGACGGCTCCGTGCTGAAGGAAGGATGGTTATGGCTCAGGATCACTGCAGCTGCGTTATTGCGTAATGCTGCCCGGGCCACTTCCCGGGGATGGATCTCCGTAGACGCAATGCTGCCCATAAACAACTCTTCATACGCCATAAGCTGATGCTGGTTATTGAGAAACGCCACAGCAAATACTTCCCTTTCACACCCGGCCAGTTTTGCCCGAAAAATTCTGCTGATGCAGCCGATGAGTCAAAAAAGGTGCCGGTCGGATAGCGAAAATCTATCGCGCGTGTGGCCTCTGTAAGGATCTGGCTGGCGGTAGCCATAACATAATTGCCCTGTCTGTCCCTTACATGCAGATTGCTGAAAAAGCTGACATTTTCTCCTGCTATTTCCAGTGATGATTCTTTAGATTCTGAAGCCGTGGTGTTGACGTTCTGCTGTGACATGTTGTTTCTCCCGTTCTGGTTTAAGTGATGTTTCTCTGAGTTCCTCGCCGTGAGGGCAGAACGGGCGACCGGGCATCATGCTGAACGCAGGGGGAAACGGCAAAGCCGCAGCCCGCAGGGACCGGGTGCAGCCGTTTAGCGTGCGACCCTTGCGTGAAGACGCCCGGGTGCCAGGTTTCTGCACGGCGAAGGGGCTCAGGGGAACAAAACACAACGCGGAAGGATGAACAGGGCACGGCCCCGGAACGGCACACCACGGTGCCGGGCCGGTCCGCAGCGGCCACGTCTTTTGTGGCCAGTGAGCGCGCTGGCACCAGCCAGCTGCAGGGGTTGACCCGGACGTTGCCATCAGGCCCTGGCCGGCAGGCCCGAAACCCGAAGAGATTCGGCGGAGCTTACCGGCTCTGCTGGTTAGCGGAGTGGGGCTTGACGAGCCGGCAGCGCCGGAGAGCCGAAGGGGGCCATCAGGCTGTTAATATTAATGTCCGCTAAGTGCCAGAAGCGGACATTATAAGAATCTCAAAAGACAGGAGAAGTGGCTGTGGCTTAATGTGCAAATCTGCGCGAGCCGATTACACAAAGGATCACGCCCAGCGTTATCATAATCATCACCGGGCTAACCGTTTCAGACAGCAGCATTGCCGAAAGTCCGAGACCGAAGAACGGCTGCAGCAACTGTAATTGCCCTACAGCGGCGATGCCCCCAGCGGCCAGCCCCTGTACCAGAAAATAAAACCGATCAGCATACTGAACAGAGATACATATCCCAGCGCAAGCCATACCGGCAGGCTTATATTACTTATGCCCTCCGGTATTGTCTCAATGGTGGCAACCAACATCACAGGCAGCGCAATGATCAGCGCCCAGCAGATAACCTGCCATCCCCCCAGCTCACGCGAAAGCTTCGCGCCTTCGGCATAGCCGAGGCCACACACAACGACCGAGGCCAGCATCAGCAGATCGCCGGTTGCAGATATAGCCCCGCCCTGGAATAAGGCGAATCCCATCACCAGCAGGCTGCCGGTTACAGAAAATATCCAGAAAGCCAGCCTGGGCCTTTCACCTCCTCTGACAACGCCAAAAATAGCGGTTGCCATGGGCAGAAGCCCTAGAAACACAACGGAGTGTGCCGAGGAAACATGTCGCAGCGCCATTGCTGTCAGAAGAGGAAAACCGACTATTACGCCCAGGGCAACGATAATCAGGGAAATCAGCTGGCTCCGCTGCGGGCGTGTCTGTCTTAAAAAAGGGATCAGCATAATGGCCAGCACACCGGCAACTGAAGCACGCAAAAAAGTCAGAAAAAAGGGATCCATTTCCTGTACTGCTATGCGGGTTGCGGGCAAAGAACCACTGAAAATGACCACTCCCGCCAGCCCGCTTAACCAGCCTGACTTCAGAGCTGAATTGGTTTTACTTACCCTGTTTTTGGCCACACCAGACCTCGTACAGTTCGAATAATGTTTTTATTTATAAAGTTGACACCCCCTATGCTAAGTTCCAGCATTCATTACAATCAAATAATCGTCATAGATACAATTCATGAAAGCGCGATATAAAGTCATCGTGGATGAGTTTGCATCCGCTATCCGAGCCGGCATGCTCCTGCCGGGCACACGTCTGCCTACTCACAGAGCACTGTCGGCTGAAAAACACATGTCTCTTGCAACAGCTACCCGCGTTTACGCTGAGCTGGAAGCCATGGGTCTTGTGAGCGGAGAAACCGGAAGAGGGACTTTCGTCAGGGAGATTTCTCTGCCTGCGGGGCTGGGGTTAGATCAGCACGCAGTGGCGTCAGATGTGCTCGATCTGAACTTCAACTATCCTTCCCTGCCGGATCAGTCAGAACGGTTACGCGACGCAATGCGACAGCTGACCACATCAGGCGATCTGGCTTCCCTGATGCGATACCAGCCTCATGCGGGCAGACAAAGCGACAAGGAGACAATCGCGACATGGCTTAATTGCACCGGCCTGAATACTTCAGCCGATGATGTTTTAATCGTCAATGGCGCGCAGCACGGCCTTAGCATTGCCGTGATGGGGCTGCTGAAACCCGGCGATGTGGTGGCTGTTGACGCGCTGACCTATCCCGGCTTCAAAGCTTTGGCCAGCCTGTACCACCTTGAACTTGTGGCGATACCCGCCAGTGCCAGCGGACCGGACCTGACTGCACTCAGACATATCTGCCAGCGCAGGCGCCTGCGTGCGGTTTATACGATGCCGACAATGCATAACCCGCTTGGCTGGGTTATGAATCATGCCCAGCGCAGGGAGCTGGCCCTGATTGCCAGAACATTCGATCTGCTCATCATTGAAGATGCGGCCTATGCTTTTCTTGCCCGCCGTCCCCCACCGCCGCTTGCCACTTATGCGCCTGAAAGAACGGTCTACGTAACCGGTTTTGCCAAGAGTATTGCCACAGGCCTGCGTGTAGGCGCCGTAGTATGCCCCGCTGGCATGCGAAGCGCCCTGGAGCGGGCTATCAGGGCAACGACCTGGAACACACCCTCTCTCATGGTTTCGATTGTCTGCGGCTGGATTAAAGATGGCACCATAAAACGCTTTGAGTCGCTGAAAAAACGGGACGCCCGTCAGCGTCAGGCGCTGGCCCGAAAAATACTGGAGAACAGTGATTGGATAAGTAATTCAAGTTCTTACTTCATCTGGTTACTGCTTCCTCAGGAGGTAAGGGCTGACAGACTTGTCCACCGGTTAATGCAGCAAAGCATCTCCGTTTCCACAGCAGAACCATTCAGCACCTCAGATAGCGTGCCGCACGCTATTCGCCTCGCTCTTGGCTCAGTCACAATGAACCAGCTGAGCGAGGCACTCACTACGATTAAAGAGACTATTGAGTATGAAAGGGATTTTTGAATTGATGTCCGCTTTTCGCTCATAGCGGACATCAGCCTGGGAGTCAGTCCGCGCTGTACCAGACGCCGTCACCGACCTTTTCATGATGGCTCGCCGGGATCATCCTTTGAAGCCTGAGTGCGTTTAACTACGATTTGGGCGCGTGGCGAAGAAGACAACTGCTGTTCCGATAGCGACGATGAGCGTATCTTCGATCAGGCCACTCTTGGTCTGCCCCATTCCTGCCATGGCCTTTTTGCGTGCCGCAAGCGTGGCATAGGCAAGTGGCACAGCGGCAGAGATAGCGATCACTGCCCCGGTTTTTCTTCTCCGCTGGGTGCCAACGCGGCGCCCGCAATCCCTGCGCTGGCCACGCGTGCTGATAAGCCCAACAACACGGTGCGGTCTGGCGCGGATTTCATCTTGTCGCCAAATAGTTCACCTACACCCATCGCTAACGCGCCGTATTTGAATAGCGGACGGTCCAGCAGCAGGAGACTGCCCGATGTGTCGCGCCCGCCAACACGTGCTGCAGCGAGAGCCGCCATCGGCGTCATGGAACGGCAGCTGGCGACAAGTCCAATTAAGGCGGAATAGACAAACTCGGTTATTTTCATTAGTTATCTTCCGGATAAATAAAAGTTTTTATTCTTTAGGCTTTATTGGGATATAAACCAGGAACAATCTGTTTAATTATTGCATTTACACGGTCACGTCATTTAAACGCTTTTCCTTTGCGCTGGGTTGCCTCTTGCAATGCCATAAGGATTTTTGCAGCCGGTACGCGTCTGACTGTGTCAGCAGAATGAAAATGTTGACTGCGGCGCGGCCTCCTATGCAAATGACCACGGCAAGAGTCAGTATAGATGAACGGCTTGAGACAGCAGAAATGACGGAAGTGGACCGCACTTAATTGCTAGGCCAAACCTCAGCGATAGTCATCTGGGAGTAGGGCCGACAATACGAGCGGCTACGTGCTTACTCCATGAATTGGCATTAATGTTCACTAGGCAGAACGCATGCCGAACGTCCGTTTCCCGATCGACCAGCACCTGTCTGCTTTGTGCCAGTAGCGGAAATTGATAACGCCAAACGCTATCAAGCAAAAGTGAAAACCCACAAAAATAACGGCACGAAATAATAAATTGTTGTAACAATCGATAAATTTCAATATTTCAGTATTATCTGATGGCTAAATACATCAGGAGAAAAACATGCGTAAGGGATGGCTACTAGTAGCAATATTTCTATCAGGATGCAGTTCCATAAAAAACTATGAGTCGTTAGAACAACCGACCAACACTCCTCTCAAAACATATGTAGGTGGTGAAGTTTTCAAAACTGATAAATCTTCTGACTTGCCGAACGCCTTTGGTCACGCCGATGTGTTTGGCGGTAAAGTTGACAGGGGTTTTAGTGAATTACGTTATCTAGGAATTCAGCAAAACGGATATCTGGGATTTGCTGTGGTTGAAATGGAAACACGCTCGAACGAATCAACCATGAGTCGCTATGGCATGTCGACATCCACCATCAATGCGCAGAGCTACACTAATGGCAATACATATGGTCGGATGTCAGGCAGCAATTATTATGGTTCAGGTAGCTATCAGACCAACACCACGGGAACGGTCACAACGTTAAATGCTCCTGAAGGACATACTTCGTATCTGCCTCCAAATGCAACGACATTTGCTATTCCACCAAGTCAGCAGCAACTGCGACTGGGTAACGTGAATGTTATGATCATAGGTTTTGACGCGACAACATTGACATACTCCCTCTCAAGATATTGATTAAAGCATCTGGACCTGCTCTTTTACTATTCAACTTAAAAGGGAATGCCCTAAACATTTTCAGATTTGACGATTTTTAGGGCTTTTTCGAAATATTGCGTAGATTTAGTTCGTCAGCGTTTTGAGCGCTTCAGTGCCATACACAAATTTTGACTACGTCAGGATGGGTCAAATTAACCAATTGACCACCCCGGTTAATTAACACAGAGCGCTGTTATCAATGTCTGTTGATCGCTCAAAGCGGACATTGGCCATTTTATACAACGCCAGTCATAAGGTTTAAATTTTGAACCGCAGCTCCCGATGCCCCTTTGCCCAAATTATCGAATACTGCTGTCAGCAATATTTGACCATTGTCAGGATTTGAATACACACCGAGCTCCATGTTGTCAGTCCCGTTAAGAGATTCGGGGTTTATACGTTCTGCTTCCCCTGAATTGATATGCTGCGTAATCTTTACATACTTACTGTTGGCGTAATGCTGAGAGAGGCAGTTATGCACCATCGCTGCATCAGCTCCTCCAGCAAGCATTCGTTGATGTAATGGGACTTTCAGTACTATTCCCTGACGATACGCACCATAAGAAGGCATAAAGAAGGGCGCAAATGTGAGATGCGCGTAACGTGTGATTTCTGGCACGTGTTTGTGTTTGAGCCCTAAACCATAAACCTGGAAAGAAGCGGCCTCTGCATTATTTCCTTCGTAGAAATCTATTGCCGCTCTTCCTCCCCCTGAATAACCTGACACTGCGTGAATTGAAACAGGATAATCCGCAGATACCAGGCCGTCACTGATCAAAGGCAAAAGCAGTCCTATTGCGCCTGTTGGGTAGCACCCAGGATTCGTCACCCGTTTAGCCTCCCTGATTCTGTCAGGTTGATCCGCTCTCATTTCAGGGAAACCATATGTCCATCCATTTGAAACCCTGTGTGCTGAGCTGGCATCAATCACCCGTACCTGAGGATTATTGATTAACGCTATAGCTTCACGTGCGGCCTCATCGGGAAGACACAGGATCGCGATATCGCAACTGTTCAGCATATCCTCACGAAGACGTTTGTCTTTACGCTGCGAGGGAGGCAAGGTCATTAATGTAATATCAGAACGGTGGCGCAAGCGCTCGTGTATTTGCAGTCCTGTTGTGCCCTGCTCTCCATCAATGAAAACATGTGTCATTGTCATCTCCTGAAACTTGAAATATGTATGTCAGAGCACTGATGATGTTTCAGGTTTAAGTGTGGGTAAAGTTGAATTACATTAATGTCAAATTCATTTTTTCTGATGTATTTGCATGCGTGAAATTAATCTTGATCAACTACGTACACTGATTACTATTGCCGATACGGGCTCCTTTGTTGAGGCAGCTCAGCGCCTGCATCTGTCGCCTCCGACAGTCAGCCTGCATATTTCTGAACTCGAAAGCCGTGTCGGGACTAAATTACTGTCACGAGCTCGAGGTAAAATCAGACCGACAGCAATTGGAGAAAATCTGGTCAGGCATGCGCAAAAATTACTTGCCGATGCGGCTTTTGCGCTAGATGACATTTCTCGTCAAGCTCAGGGGCTAACAGGAAGGGTCAGACTCGGTGCATCTACCGGAGCAATCGCACATCTCCTTCCTCAAGCGATTAAGATACTTGCTCAGTCTCATCCCCATATTGATGTACAAATTAGTGTACTTACCTCTCAACAAACCCTTGAACAGCTAAAGACTGGTTCACTGGATATAGGCATCGTGGCCTTACCACAAACTCGGGTCAACGGTCTGCGAATTAATGCATGGAGCCGTGATCCTGTTGTCGCTTTTCTGCCCTCAAAATGGAAAGTCCCGGATGAAGTGACACCTGACTGGATTATTGAGAAACCTCTGATTCTTAATGGCTCTGGCACCCATTTATCACAACTCATAAACAGCTGGTTTGCATTAAGCGGCCATTGTCCGACACCTCGTATTAAACTTGATTACAATGATGCGATTAAGAGCCTGGTAACCGCGGATTATGGAGCCACGTTGTTACCTCTTGAATCTTATGCATCATTTTACAATGGTGAGCGCTTTACCATTCGTCCATTAAAACCTGCGTTGTGGAGAGAGTTAGGAATAGCCTGTCGAGATAGTGAAAACGACCTTTCAGTACAACAACTGCTTAATGTCTTGAGTGCATTTGCAGGGAACACCAGGTTAAATCAAAATTATAGATAGTGTGACCTGCTTCCCATTGATTCACACGGAATGCTGATAGTAACGTCCGCTTCTCGCTCATAGCGGACCTTCCCTGTATTAATTAGCTTGTAAAAACTTCAGACATCCGCTCATTTTCGCTTATCTCTCCCTCATTTGAGGCTACAGCATCGCCCACCGGACCAGATTCTGGCTGACAACTGCCGTTGCCATCAGACCCCAGCCGGTAAGCGCAACAGTGCTCACGACCCGACGCTGCCGGGGAATCGGCAGGTGCGATGCGTTGGCTGTTTATTCTTTTGTTGCGGATTGCGGGCAAAAAATACCCGCACAGGGCGGGTTAAAATTCGTTACAGAGGAGACCTCCGCATTAACTGTAGAGCGTAATGTCTGCGTTAGGTTCATTAATTCTTTGTTTAATATAGATTTAACCTGACTATGGTTTTATTCCGCGCCAGCCAGATTATTTCTCACTGTTGTCTTCAGTCAGCTGCCAGATTTTTTCACGAATGGCTTCCTGCTCTTTTTTATCCGCCGCGGCTTCAGGTTCACCAAACAGCGACCAGATTTTTTCTTCCAGCTCCGGTTTTGCCTGCTGATGGCCTGAGACACTGAACTGCGTGTCATCATTCGCATAATGCTTACCGCCGTTATTTACATAGTCTGCTGATTTCACTGTCATGAATGCTCCGTTATCTGTCCGGCCGCTCTTTGTCCTGGTGAGTGAAGACGAAAAAAGCCCGCAAATAAGCAGCGGGCAAAAGTGACAAGGATTTCTCGCAGGTGCACATTTCATACTTTCTGTGCAGCTGTAGATTCTGGTTAAAGAGTTCTTGTTTGCAAGCGAGGCGTATTCCGGCTGCGCAGTTTCAGCCCTTCGCCATCAGTTTCCGGCCAGTAAGCGCTGCAGGGCTGGTTTCCTGCCTTGCCGGCGAGCCAGAAGAAGTCTGCGAGGTGCTGATGAAACTCCTTTTAAAAAAGGCCATTATTCCTTTTCCTGCAGCAGTATTCAGCAGGGCTACGCGAAACCAGGCGCGGGCAGATTCATCTTGTATTGTTACCCCGTCTGTTTAAAACGCTGTCATTTCTCAGAAACCGCCAGCTTTTGCTTACGAATTTATGACGAGCCGCATGGGTTTGCGTCATTTTTCTCATCACGGCCTCTTCACCCGGCACTTTCCGTCAGTTTCTCCAGGTTATGCCAGGCTTGTTTGTGTACGTGCCAGTGATTTCGCCGGAAAATTGGCAGGGGAACATATTTTCTGTCGCCCGGGTCGGGCATAAGACCCGGCTAAAAGCACGCCGGCCCGCAGCCCGCTTAAAGGGTTATGCCCGCGGGACCCGGTAAAAGGTACGTATGTACAACCGTTGCAGGATATAACACATCTGAACTGTCACCCAGGAGAGACCCATGGCTCATGAAACAATCGTAACGATGTTCAGTACCTTAACTCTGGCGGAAGGTGCGAAGCGTAACCTGATTAAGGCCGGCTTCAGCGATGATGATATTGATATTATCTCAGGCGAACGCCTCCGTTCTGAGGGGCATGAAGCGCGTCATCCCGGTTTCTGGCAACGCCTGTTTGGCAACACCCTTGAGGAAGACCAGGAAGAAGTTTACGAAGATGCGCTGCGAACCGGCGGGGTGGTTCTGTCGCTTCGTGCCGATGAGGATGAGGCCCCGCGCGCGCTGGGTATTCTGGATGCGCATGAGGAGCTTACAGGGCGCAGCGCAGCGGCCCCCGCTGATTACACGACTGATGATGAGCTTACTTCGCCTCCGGGGGAAAAAGTAACCAGACCGGCACGGATGCAGTACGGACATCACTGACCGGTGATGAAAGCGAGGAAGACGTGCTTCGCCTGGCTGAAGAACGACTGGAAGTCGGTAAGCGACTGGTCAGTGAGGGCTCCACCCGTGTCCGCCGCTATACCGTTACCGATCGCGTTTCGGAAAATATCTCCTTGCGCGAGCAGCACGCCGAAATTTTCCGTCGCCCGCTCAGTGAAACCGGCTCGCCGGACAGCGTTGACTGGTCAGAAAAAACGGTAGAAGTTGCTGAAACCCATGAACAACCCGTCATTAACAAAACGGCGCACATCAAAGAAGAAGTGGTGGTACGTAAAGATGAAAGCGATCGGGTGGAGACGGTCAGTGATTCAGTGCGCCGTCAGGAAGTGGATATCGATCATGCAGATACCGCGCAGGCCTCAGACACAGCTCATAATGCCGGGACATTGCCGGAGGCATCCGGTTCAGATAATGCCAGAGAGTATGACGTCACGTCAGGTCAGGCACGAACGGATCACCCGGAGCACAAAGAAAGCTTAGCCGACAAGGCTGGCGACAAAATTGCGGAAGCCAAAGAGAAAGTCGAAGACAAGCTCAAAAAGCCGTAATTTATTTCCCTGGCGATAGCCACCGCTCAGGCCCGCATCAAGATGTGCGGGCTTTTTTCATCTGTTAACTACCGGCTACTGTACGTACCTTTCGTTCACAGTGGCCCCTGAAAACCTGCTCAATGGCGGCTTTA